>JALOMD010000104.1 GCA_025455595.1 Cytophagales bacterium
AAAGTGGTCGTTATTTTTGTCCGTTTTATCGAATGAATATTCAATCTTAAAATTTTTCATTTTTTACCCAAAACACATATTTCCATGTCAAAAACTGTATTGATTACCGGTACTTCATCGGGCATTGGCAAGGCCGCCGTCAACTTTTTTGCGGCCAAAGGCTGGAACGTAGCCGCCACCATGCGCCGCCCGGAAAACGAAACCGAACTCGGCAAACTGCCCAACGTGAAACTCTACCGCCTCGACGTAATGGACGCGGCCAGCATCCAAGCCGCCATCCGCCAAGCCGTGGCCGACTTCGGCGGCATTGATGTGGTGGTGAACAACGCCGGTTACGGAGCCGTGGGCATATTCGAAGCGGCCACGCCGGAGCAAATCCAGCGGCAGTTCGACACCAACGTGTTCGGCGTAATGAACGTGATTCGCGAGATTTTGCCGCATTTTCGCTCAAAACGCAACGGCACCATCATCAACGTGACTTCAATGGGCGGGCTGATTACTTTCCCGATTTACAGCGTCTATCACGGCACCAAGTGGGCGGTGGAGGGTTTTTCGGAGGCGTTGCAGTACGAGTTGCGTCCGTTCAACATCAAGGTGAAGTGCATTGAGCCGGGAGCCATCAAGACGGATTTTTACGAACGTTCGCAAGACCTGTTCCGGAAAGACGGCCTGACCGACTACGACAATTACGTAAAAGTCACGCTTGCCAATACCCAGAAAGCCGGAGCCGACGCACCCGGCCCGCAAGTGGTAGCCGAGAAAATCTTCAAAGCCGCTAATGACCGTTCGTTCCGGCTGCGGTATCCGGTGGGCAGCCAGTCGCCGGTGCTGTTGTCCATCCGCCGCATCATTCCGCTGAGTTGGTTCACGGCCATCGTCCGGAGCCAAGTGGAAAAAGGCTTTAAAAAATAAAGCTGCGTTCAGGCGGATGTTTTGGGTGTTTTTTGCCCAAAACGCTGGAGGAATCCTGACCTTTGGCAAAGTTTTGAACTTTGCCAAAGGTGGAACATCACGATGCGTTTTGGGCAATTTTTGCCCAAAACGCATCCCTCAAAGCGAATCTTAAACAAACTCTAAAACTCAGCGGCGCAGATCCTGTACGAAAGTGAGTTTGAGAAAATAGCTTTCGCTGCCCGGAATGCGCGGCATAGGCCTTGCCACGGTACGGCTGGCAAACTCATATTCGCCGCCCAGTTCGGCCATCACGGCAGCAGAGCCATACGGCCGGTAATACAAGCCTGCTGACAAGCCGAACCCGAAAAAAGCTGGCAGATAAAACCGATTGTTATTGGTTGCCATCGGCAGGTAACCTGGGCCTTCGCCTACCTGCTCGAACGTCATGGCCGAACGCAACCGGAAGCCGGTAAACACGTGGGGCGAGGCAACTATTCCCCATCGGTAGATGTCATACCGGAAATGCAGCGACAACGGCACCTGAATGTCGCTGAGGCGGGTGGTCATGCGCACGGTATCAGCGACTTGACCCGCCCCGCTAAGTACAGGACGCGTGCTGAACCGTTTCCGGCTGAACAGAATCCCGCTTTGCAGCCAAGTGACCCTGCCCAGTTCGCGGTAGGCCACTACCCCCAGTTTGTAGTTGAAACCGAGGTCTTCCCTGAAAAATATTCCCGGGTAGGCATACGCGCCGTCCGGCCCAGGGTAAACGTCGCTTTGTGTAAGGCCAAACGGCTGGATTTGAAAGCCGATTTGCCACGGGCTTTGGGCGTGGCAGACGACGCTGGTCAAAGCCAGCAATCCGCAAAAGATGCGTTTGCGCAGACGAAGTAGATTCCGCTCAGGCCGACTTGCCACTCGGGTCGAAGTTTGATTCCGGCTGTAGAACGATTTCGCAACTTTATATCGTATGGCGTTTTGAGCGTTTTTTGCCCAAAACGCCATACGCGCAAAAATTTTCGGAACCGATGCAACCATCGGCTGGTTTCGCGGGTCATGTCAATTGAACGGTGTTCCGTTCTTTCAACCAACCCGTAAAACCAAAACTTATGAAAAGCCTACTTTTGATACCGTTGCTCGGTTTGCCGTTGCTTTGGCTGGCTGGCCCGTCGCTGAAAAAAGCGGAATATTCAAACCATGCACAGCCCGTAAACGCCGTGCTGGGCGACCGCAGTTTTGTAGAAACGTTCGGCCACTCGCCCACCGCCAGCACCGACGAGCAACTGCGCATCCGCACACACTTGGCCTACGTGGAAACCCTGCTCCGCACCAAAGACGTGCAGCACCTAAGCCCCGATCTGCGCAAAAACCGCGAAAACTTGCTCAACCACCTGCACACCTACATCCGACGCGGCGCGTTCCCGAAAAATTACGACCATCCGGGCCAACGCAAGCCGTGCTTCATTGACCGCGACGGCAACATTTGCGCCGTCGGCTACCTTGTCGAGCAGTCGGCGGGCCGCCCGCTGGCCGAGAGGATCAACTCGCTGTTCCAGTACGAGGAGATTCAGAACATGCAACTGCCCGAACTCGCCGCGTGGGTGGCGCAGTCGGGCCTGACATTGGAGGAATGCGCCATGATTCAGCCTATGTATGACTTTCCAATCGGGTCACCATCACAGCCAATTCACATAGCCGAAAACCGCGTACCGCCTGCCTATGGATTAGGTTCGGCGTTGTTGGGCGGCGTTAACTTGTCGGTAAACGCCATTAATCTAAGCCAGTTGAACAATCCGAGCAGCGGTCGGTTAATTCCAGTCATCGGCATAGCCAGTGGCACCGCTTCAACGATTTGGGGCATGAATAACATCCGTGAAACACGGGTCATTTCTACTACGATGGGCGGGCAGAGCTACTATACCACCAACGAAAGCATCAAAACCCTGTCCATGCTCAACATCACCGTGGGTACGTTCACGGTTCTTACAAGTGCCTACAAACTGCTGACGCACCGCAAGCAAAAGGACAAGAAATTCGCTTGGGACATCCACGGCACTCCGGCAGCCGACGGCCTGGCGTTCAGCATCCGCCAGCGGTTTTAGCAGGAGGCGTTTTGAGCAAAAAATGCTCAAAACGCTCAGCGAAAAGTGTCCGTCATTACGAGCCGAAGCGGAGACGTGGCAATCTGTTCGTCACAGGCTTGGCAAACGGCTCTGCCACAGGCTCGCGATGCTATCGGCAGCCTGTCCCGACTCGTCGGGAGCAGATTGCCACGTCTCTCCGCTTCGCTACGTTCCTCGCAATGACGCTTCAACTGAAACCAAAAACTAAAGCGTTTTAAGCAATTTTTGCCCAAAACGCCAACAGCCCGCATACCGACTTCGGCTTGCGGGCTGTTGGCTTGTGCGACACCTCTGACCTCTAACCTCTGCTCTCTGACCTGACTACATCACTTTCGTCTTGCCCGGCACCGGAACGGGGTAGAAGCCGTTGGCATCGGGTTTGGTGGGCGTTTCGGCATCCCAGGCAAAGGTTTTGGGCATGATGCTCATCGTCGAGTTGTACGCCTCATCCCAAGTGATGAGTTGGCCCGAGTAAGTGGCCATACGGCCCAAAATGGCTGTCATGGTGCTTTTGGCGGCGTGTTCGGCATCGTTGATGGGCTTGTTGTTGATGATGGCATCAAACAGCACGTCGTGCTCCACTTGGTAGGGGTTGGGGTCTTCGGTGCCCCGGTGCCGCCACACCACGTTGCCCTTGTGGTCGGTGATTTTGCCCTCGGTGGCGCGGCCTTTGGTACCGATGAGCAGTTCGGACACGTTGTTGGCGCAGCCTTCGAAATGCTGGCACTGGCTGTTGAGAATCATGCCGTCGGCGTACTCGAACTCCACGTGGTGGTGGTCGAAGATTTCGCCGAACTGCTTGCCGGTGCGCTGCTGGCGGCCGCCCATGCCCACAGCCTTCACCGGAAACGCCCCTTTGAACCAGTTCACCACGTCAATGTTGTGGATGTGCTGCTCGTTGATGTGGTCGCCGCAGAGCCAGTTGAAATAGTACCAGTTGCGCATTTGGTACTGCATCTCGGTCATGTCGGGCTGGCGTTCTTTCACCCACACGCCGCCGCTGTTCCACCAGCAGTTGGCCGCCACCAGTTCGCCGATCATGCCGTCGTTGACGCGTTTCAGCGTTTCCAAATACGACTTTTGGTAGTGCCGTTGCAGGCCCACCACCACTTTCAGGTTTTTCTTCTTGGCCTCTTCGGCGGCGGCAATGACTTGGCGCACGCCGTTGGCATCGGTGGCGACGGGCTTTTCCATGAACACGTGCTTGCCTTGGCGCACGGCTTCCTCGAAATGCATGGGCCGGAAACCGGGCGGCGTGGTCAGAATCACCACATCGGCGAGGGCGATGGCCTGCTTGTAGCCGTCAAAACCCGTGAACTTGTTCTTCTCCGGTACTTCGATTTGCTTTTTCACGTTCACCGGCGTGCTGTCCGACCAATCCTTGAAATCAGGCGCGGTGATGGTCTTGAAGCATTCGTCGAGCCGGTCGCGGAAGGCATCGGCCATGGCCACGAGCTTCACTTTCGGCGAAGCCTTGATGGCCTGCACCACGGCACCCGTGCCACGCCCGCCGCAGCCGACGAGGGCCACTTTGATGGTGTCTTTGCCGGCCACGTAGGCACTGGCCTGAAGCGGCAGCCCGGCCACGAGGCCGCCCGCCAGCAACGCCGAACCTTTCACAAAGTCGCGGCGGGAAAAGGGGGAAGTATTGTTGTCTGAGTTCATGTAGGGAATGGTTGAATTGTTGAATGGTTAATTGTTGATTGTCGGTTGCGGAATTTTGCGATTTTTGCCTAAAACGGCCCTTGTCTTGAATCGCGGATTCACACGGATGTCGCGGATTTCGCGGATGAGCCTTTGGGCAAACAGTCGCGTCCCATCCAAGGCAACGTATCCGTGCAATCCGCGTCATCCGTTTCATCCGCGATGCAGGACGATAAGCGTTTTGGGCAAATTTTGCCCGAAACGCTGCTGACCCCCGACAAGTCGGGGCAGGCTTCTGACTTCTGAACGCTGACCTGGATTATTGGTCTTTGATGGCTTTGTAAAAATACTTCTCAATTTCCTCCTTGCTCGGCTGTTTCAACGGACGGACGACACGGAAGCCTACAAACTGCGCATCGGTCAGCCACCAGTCGCTGCGGGGCAGTTGGGGGTCGCGTTTTTTCCACTGCGGCGTGGAGCCGCGCCGGGCCGCACTGCGCAGCCGGTCGGGGTCGTCGTCCCAAGATCCGCCCCGCGCCGAGTGCGGATAAAGCTTTGTCGGTGCCACCACTGGGTTCAGGGCCGTCTTGCCCGCGAACTGCTTGTAGTGGTCGGGTATGTACTGGTCGTAAGTCCACTCGGCCACGTTGCCGTGCATATCGTGCAGTCCCCACGGATTCGGCTTTTTCTTGCCCACTTTCTGGGTTTTGCCGTTGCTGTTCTCGAAATACCACGCGTATTCGCCCAGTTGCGCCGGGTCGTCGCCGAACGAATAGGCCGTGACGGTGCCCGCACGGGCGGCGTATTCCCATTCGGCCTCGGTGGGCAGGCGGTAGAACACGCCGGTTTTGGCGTACAGCCACCTGCAGAAATGCACCGCCGCATAGTGCGTCATGCAGATGGCCGGGTAGCCGTTTTTGCCCATGCCGAACGACATGTCCACGTAGGGCGTGGTGGGCCGCGAAACAGCGTCCACGTTCTTGTTGTTCAGCAGGTTGGTGGCACCGAGTGTTTCAGCCGTTTTTTTCTCAAATTCCTTGAAAGCGTACAGTTCGAACATGTTCCAGGTCACTTCCATTTCGCTCATCCAAAACGCGTCGAGCTTCACTTTGTGCTGCGGGCCTTCGTCGGGCTTGCGGCTGGCCTCGGTTTCGGGGCTTCCCATGGCAAACTCGCCGGCCGGGATGGCAATCATTTTGAACGAAACGTCGGAGGCCGGTATGGTTTCGGTGTAGGTGGCAAACTCGGTCGGGTTGGCAATGGGTCGGGCGGCGTTCAACAGCAAACCCGCCATCACTAATGCAACGGGTCGGAATGGGTTCAAAGGAAACTTCATTTGTACGGTTGTATGTCAAAAACTCCTAAAATTAGCAGGAATTGTCCTAAAAACACTTATCGGCAAAGAAAAATAAGTGGCAAGTCGTTAGTGGTTAGTTGAATTGATTGGTTAAGTTTTACCCATCTTCGCGTTCTTTACGAAAGTCTTTGCGTGCTTTGCGAGCAACCTTTCACGCAAAGGCGCAAAGTTTCCCGCAAAGCACGCAAAGAACCATGTGTACAACCTCACTGACCAATACAGTTAGTGGTAAGTGGCTATTGTTTAGCGTTTTAAGCAATTTTTGCCCAAAACGGCAGGGGCAAATCCGTGTACTCGCCCTGTGTCTGCACCAAACAACCGTTGTCAAACATCCGCAGTGTCTTCCGTGCTTTCTCTCCTGCATTTTTACTAACCACTCACCACCTACGACTTATTTTCCGGTAACGCCGCCGCGAGCAAATCAGCTTGCATCACCGTGACGGCCTGGCCGCCGAGCAGCACCCGGTCGCCTTCGAGTTGCACTTTGACTACGCCGCCGCGTGCCGAGGCTTGGTAGCCTATCATTTGTGTTTTGCCGAGTTTGGCCGCCCAGTAAGGGGCCAACGCCGTGTGCGCTGAGCCAGTCACGGGGTCTTCATTGACCCCGGCGGCCGGGCCAAAGAACCGCGACACAAAATCGAATGCCGGCGACTGGCTGCGGGCCGTGACGATGATGCCGCGAACGGGCAGCTTGCCCAACTCAGAGAGGTTGGGTTGCAGGTTTCGTAACCTTTCCTCCGAATCTATCTCCACCAGACAATCCATTTTGTTGTTGCCCACAAAGAGCGGCTCCACGCCCAACGCCTCGGCCAAGCCGACGGGAGCGGACACTTCAACGGCTATTTTGGCCGGGAAATCCATTTCAATCCAGTCGCCGTTGCGGACACAGGTGAGCAAGCCGCTGCGCGTGTAAAACCGGGCGATTTGGTTGGGCAGCAACTGGCCCGTTTCCCACAGCGAATGCGCCGTAGCCAGCGTAGCGTGGCCGCACAAGTCAACTTCGACGGCGGGGGTGAACCAGCGCAGCCGGTAGCCGTCGGCTTCGGGCCACGCGAAGGCGGTTTCCGACAGGTTCATTTCCAAGGCGAGGCGTTGCATCCAGTCGTCGGGGGCGGGCTGGGGCAACACGCAGACAGCGGCCGGATTACCGCCGAACGCACGGTTGGTAAAAGCGTCAATTTGGTAGATACGCATGAACAATTTTGAATGATTGAATGAAGGAATGAGTGAATAGATTGGCCGGCGGTGTTTTGAGTGAATTTTGCTTGAAACAGAAAACCTCACCCCCGGCCCCTCTCCTGCTAAGAGGGGTGACTTTTCAACCAAACGAGCCTTTATTCCCGAACACGTTCGGATGAAAGGCTCGGTTTATCGCAAGGCACACCCCTCTCCTTGGAAGAGGGGCCGGGGGTGAGGCTTCGTTTCAAGCAAAAATTGCCCAAAACGCCTGTACAAATAAAATCAATTGAGCAACGGCAAAATAAAACCGTCGCGGCTGCGTCTTGCAGTGTATGCGCAAACCTACACGTTTTCGCGGGTTTTGTCGGCTGGCGACGGTTGTAGGGGAATGATTCTTGAACAGAACGATGTGTTTTGGGCAAAATTTGCCCAAAACGCCGTTTCGGATTTCGGATTGCAAATCCGAAACAGTCGGGTTCGGGATTGCAAATCCCGAACAGCAGTTAGATAGTTCGTGAAGACACGAACTACGAGTCAGACCCACGTTTGCAAATCCGAATGCGTTTTGGGCAAAAATCGAAGATGCCGCAACAGGCGGTATTGACAAATCCCGCAATCGGCGGGAACGGCAAACGATAAACGTTAAATAACTCATAACTCCAAAAATGCTTTCCCGATTGTTTGTATTGCTCGTCATCGTTCTCGTTTTCTTCGGCGTTGACTATTATGTGTATCAAGCCTTCCGCAGCCTGCCCGACCCTTGGCGGCGGCCCGTACAAGTGATTTCCATGGGCTTGTCGGTAGGGTCGGTGGGGGCTTTGCTGATGTTTTTTTTGGTGCCGGGGATGCAAGGCGCAACCATGCGCAACTTCATGGCAACGCTGATTTTCACCAACCTGCTGGTCAAGCTGTTTGCGGGCATCTTTGTGTTCATGGACGACATCGTGCGGCTGGGCCGGTGGGTGATTGGCAAGTTCGGTTCTGCCGATGCAAATACAACTCCCTCGCCCGGCGAGCCGATTACACGCTCCGATTTTCTGCTCAAGGCTGCCGCCGTGGCCGGAGCGGTGCCGCTGCTGGGCGTGGGCTACGGCATTTTGATTGGGGCGCACGACTACCGCATCCGGCGCATCACGCTTCGGCTGCCCAACCTGCCGCGTGCTTTCGACGGGATGCGCATCGCCCAGCTTTCGGACATCCATTCGGGCAGTTTCTTCAATAAGCGGGCCGTGACGGGCGGCGTGGACTTGCTGCTGCGCGAAAAGCCCGACGTGGTGTTTTTCACCGGTGACTTGGTAAACAACACTGCCAGCGAAGTGGCTGACTACGTGCCGGTTTTCAGCAAGTTGAAGGCTCCGCTCGGCGTGTTTTCGACACTGGGCAACCACGACTACGGCGACTACGTGGCGTGGGAAAGTGCCCTTGCCAAGAAACAAAACCTGCGCGACCTGATGCAGGCGCACCGACTGATGGGCTGGGACTTGCTGATGGACGAAAACCGTCGCCTCGCCGTTGACGGCGAACACATCGCCCTCATCGGTGTCCAAAACTGGGGCCGCCGCTTCTCGCAGCACGGCGACTTGGCGAAGGCGTACCAAGGAACCGAAGATGCGCCGGTGAAACTGCTCCTCTCACACGACCCGAGCCACTGGGACGCGCAGGTGCGGCCGCAGTTCCCGGACATTGACGCGGCTTTTGCCGGACACACGCACGGGGCGCAGTTCGGGGTGGAAATCGGCGGCGTGAAATGGAGTCCGGTGAAGTATGCGTATAAGCAATGGGCCGGGCTGTACCAAGAGCCGAACGCGGCGGGCAAAACGCAGTACCTGTACGTGAACCGGGGCTTCGGCTACATCGGCTTCCCGGGCCGGGTGGGTATGCCGCCGGAAATCACAATTTTCGAGTTGAAGCGGTGAACGTTTGACGTTTTTCGTTTAACGTTTTGGCTGTTTTTTGCCTAAAACGCTGTTGTCTCAGGCTGGTGTCACGCCTCGGCGTGATGCCTATTTTCAGACCGGCGTCCGCTGGTCGCAAACCGACAGGTTTGCAAAAATTGTTGTCAACGGAATTCGCGTATCACAG
>JALOMD010000749.1 GCA_025455595.1 Cytophagales bacterium
ACACACGGCTTGGTTCATCAGTCTGCCGCCCGACAGCCCGGTTCTCTGGCGGTACATTTTCAAAAAAACCGGTGCGCATCTGTACAACGACAGCGGCGACATCTTTTACAGCGGCAGCCGCGTATTGACTGTCCATACCAAAGAAGGCGGCCCCCGGACTGTTCAGTTAAAGAACGGAAAAACAATTTCACTCACGCTGCCCCCTTTTTCTACAACACTGTTGAATACGGAAAATGGAGAGGTAATGATGCGATGAGTACAGGGCTATTGGCGGTTGGCTATTGGCTTACAAAATTAAAAACTAACGTCAGCCGTCACGCCACGGCGTGATGGCAACTATCACCCAGCCTCTGGCCGGAATCAGCGTAATCAAGAAAAGCCACACAAATACAGAAAACATTGTAAAAAAACAGTTTTCAAAAGCGTTTTGAGCAAAATTTGCCTAAAACGCTATAGAAGGGCAAGCTCCGTCCTGCAATCCTGAAAATCTTGTCAATCCTGCAAATCCTGATCCAAAATAGTATCTTCCAAAAACACAAAACCCCTACCCCCAAAAATATGAAACACCTACTTGTACTCCTGACCATCCTCGGCTTGACAACAACAACCCAAGCCCAAACCGAACTCACTTGCGAACACCGCACCAATCCCATCGGCATTGACGTGCGGCAGCCGCGCCTGAGTTGGAAAATGAACAGCACCGAACGGAACGCTAAACAATCGGCGTACGAGATTCGCGTGGCGACGGCGGCGGATTTTTCGGCGCAGAGCCTTGTCTGGAACTCGGGAAAAGTCGCTTCGGACGAGTCGGTCTTGCAGGAATACAAGGGCAAGGCTCCTGAATCGGGGCGGCGGTATTTCTGGCAGGTGCGCATTTGGGACGGCAACGGCAAAGAATCGGCGTGGAGCGAAACGGCGTTCTGGGAAATGGGTCTGCTGAACACGTCCGACTGGAAAGCCCGTTGGATTGAGCCGGAAAAAACCGTGGACACGGCCAAAGCCAACCCGGTTTCGCTGGTGCGCAAAGGATTTGCGTTGAAAAAACCCGTGGCTTCAGCCCGCGTCTATGTGACCGCCCACGGCTTGTACGAACTTTTCCTCAACGGAAAACGCGTCGGGAACGACCAACTCACGCCCGGCTGGACGAGCTACAACCGTCGGCTGCAATACCAGATCTATGACATCACGGATTTGCTGAAAAACGGCCAAAACGCCATCGGTGCCATGCTGGCCGACGGCTGGTACCGGGGCGAACTGGCGTGGTCGGGAAGGCGGAATTACTACGGCAAAAAACTGGGGCTGCTTTGCCAGTTGCAGGTTCGTTATCAGGATGGTTCTCAGGAGGTTATCAAAACGGACGATTCGTGGAAAACCTCTCAAAACGGCCCGATTCGTCTGTCCGAAATCTACCACGGCGAAACCTACGATGCCCGCATGGAACTGAACGGCTGGGCCGAACCGGGTTTCAACGACAAAAACTGGGCGAAAGTGACCATCGCCAGCCATCCGCTCACGAATCTGGTGGCCACGGCGGGCGTTCCGGTGCGCAAAATTCAGGAACTCAAGCCGACGCGCATTTTCCGCACGCCCGAAGGCACGCTGGTGGCCGACATGGGCCAGAACATGGTGGGCTGGATTCGATTGAAAGTAAACGGCACCGCCGGAACGAAAATCATTTTGCGCCACACCGAAGTACTGGACAAAGCGGGCAATTTCTACACGGCGCACCTGCGCAACGCCAAGCAACGCATCGAATACACGCTCAAAGGCGGCGGCGAAGAAGTGTTTGAGCCGCATTTCACGTTCATGGGTTTCCGCTACGTGGCGATTGAAGGCTTTCCCGGCGAACCGAAACCCGACAACCTGACGGGCGTGGTGGTGCATTCGGACATGCCGCCGATTGGCGACTTTGAATGCTCGAATCCGCTGGTGAACCAGTTGCAGCGCAACATTCAGTGGCAACGCGATGAACGCCTCGGCTGGACGGGCGATGCGCAGGTGTTTTGCCGAACCGCCGCGTTTAACATGGACGTGTCGGCGTTTTTCACGAAATGGCTGCGCGACGTGGCCGCCGACCAGGGCAAAAACGGCGCGGTTCCGTTCGTGATTCCCGACGTGTTGAGCAGTTACAACGACAACCTGTTTGCCAGCCGGAATGTGTCGGCGGGTTGGGGCGATGTGGCGGTGATTGCGCCGTGGACGATGTACCTCACGTACGGCGACCGGCGGGTGCTGGAAACGCAGTATCCGAGCATGAAGGCATACGTGGAGTACATCCGCAGCAAGGCGGGCGAGGCGAATATCTGGCGCGGCGGCAGCGTGTTTGGCGACTGGCTGTTTTACAAACCGGCCATGTACAGCCACACCGAACCCGACGGCTACACGAATAACGACCTGATTGCCACGGCTTTTTACGCGTATTCGACGCATTTGCTCCGCGAAACCGCCCGCGTGCTGGGCAATAAAACGGACGAGGCTGCCTACGCCAAACTGTTCGATTCCATCAAGGAAACGTTTGTGCGGGAGTACGTTACGCCGTCGGGACGGATTGCGTCGGATTCGCAGACTTCGTATGTGCTGGCCCTGATGTTTGACCTACTGCCCGCCGACCTGAAAGCCAAAGCCGCCGCGCACCTGGCCGGCGACATCAAGGCCCGCAAAAACCACCTCTCGACGGGTTTTCTGGGCACGCCGTACCTGTGCCACGTGCTGTCGGACAACGGTTACGCCGAAACGGGCTACGATTTGCTGTTGCAGGAAACGTACCCGTCGTGGCTGTACCCGGTGAAGATGGGGGCCACCACGATCTGGGAACGCTGGGACGGCATCCGGCCCGACAGCACGTTTCAGGACGTGGGCATGAACTCGTTCAACCACTACGCCTACGGTGCCATCGGCGACTGGATGTACCGCGTGGTAGCGGGCATTGAATTGGGCCAGCCG
>JALOMD010000105.1 GCA_025455595.1 Cytophagales bacterium
CGCTCGGCATCTTTCTGGTGCACATTCACCTGGGTTGGTTCGTGGTGGGATTGAGCGGCGGCGGCGTGGAGTACAGCCTGCTGATCCTGGCGGTGTTGGTGGTTTTGTACAGCCGGGCGGGCAAGGCAACTGCATGAATAAAAAAAGTCAAACGCTGCCCTTTATTAGAGTTACTATAGGCTGAAAATGAGCAAGTTACATGGTTTTCGCGAAAATAATTTCTGTAAGAAAAGGCGTTTTGGGCAATCCCGACTTGTCGGGACACAACTTCTAATCAATTGATTATCAGTCTATAGTAACTCTATTATCTGGTACACCGTAAAAAATACGTTATGAACCGTTTGCGTTTGACAAAGCTTGCCGAATTCGGATGGGTTTTTCTGGTTGGCTCCGGGGTGTCAAACGGTCAGACGATGAAGCCGGGCACGGAAGAAAAAGTTGTGTCTTTCCAGACAATAACCGTTGTGGAAGGGTTGGCGCACCCGTGGAGCATGGCCTTTTTGACAGAAAACGAAGTGTTGCTTGCCGAAAAAGACGGTTGGTTGAAACGCGTTCACCTGCAAACAAAACAGCAGACCGTCATTGCCGGGTTTCCAAAAGACAAAGCGGACAGCATACGCAAAACCGACCCGCGCGACAACACCGGCATTTTCGAGGTGCTTCTGGACCCCGAATACCGGCAGAACGGCTGGGTGTATGTTTCCTACGCGGCCAAATCCGGTGAAGGCACGGCCACCAAAGTGATCCGGGGAAAAGTCATCAACGACTCGCTGCAATCCATTGAAACATTGCTGGAAATCACCCCTTACCGCAAAGACCTGTTCCATTACGGCGGAGGCATGACCTTCGGCAAAGACGGCAAGTTGTACATTACCGCCGGAGAACGGTACTACAACGAAACGGATCAGCCCGCGCTGCCGGTTGCACAGGATGTGACCGACCGGCGGGGCAAGATATACCGCATCAATCCCGATGGAACCATTCCCGCCGACAATCCGCAATTCGGTGGCAACGCCGCGAAAGGGCTCTATGCGATGGGGATACGGGCGGCGCAGGGAATCACGCTCAACCCGTTTACCGGAGCCATCTGGTTCAGTGAACATGGTTCCACGCAGGGTGACGAAATCAATGTGCTGAAACCCGGAGCCAATTACGGTTGGCCGGTTGAAACCACCGGCCGTTACCGCAACCAGGAATACAAGCCGCCAAAACTCACTGGCCGAACCTATGCCAAGCCGGTTTGGGATTGGACAGAAACCGTAGCTCCGACGGGATTGGTGTTTTACACCGGGAAAGAATTCCGAAACTGGCAAGGCAACCTGTTGGTGGCGGGGCTTTCCAGAGGAAGCCTGTGGCGGCTGATCGTAGAAAACGAAAAAATTGTTGCCGCCGAAAATCTGTTCATCCGGCAGCCAGTGCGATTGCGGAAAGTGATCCAAAGCCCGGAGGGAAAGTTGTATGTGCTTACCGATGAGCCCAATGGAAAAATCGTGCGGATTGAAAATACTGGTATCGGCAAATAATTTCCATAGGCAAAAGCGGGCAGGTTTCGCCTATGGAAAAGATACTATCTCATCTTGCGGAAAATATGCAGAAGAATTGTCCCGAGTCAATCCTGGCTGAAAAAGTGTACGCTTCGTGCATCCAAGAAGGTCGTGAAATATCCATTGTGGCTGTTACAAAAAAAACATCCCGCCGCTTGATCGGCCTCCTTTGGCTCTGCCTCCTTTGGCTCTGCCTTGTGTTTTCACCGGGGGTCGCTTGTTCGCAAGCAATCCAAATCGGCTCAGTTGATTTCGCCTCCTGTCGCATCAACGGCATCAAGGACAGCGTCCTGTGCGGCCGGTTGACGGTGTTTGAAGACAACATCGCCCGGAAAGGCAGACGCATTCCGCTCAACATTGTCGTGCTGCCCGCCGCAAAACCCGGCAACCGGAAAGAAGCCACCTTCATCCTGATGGGCGGCCCCGGCCAAGCCGCCACCGACGAGGCACCTTTTTTCGCCACCGCTTTCCAACCCATTCAGGCCGGACAAGACATCGTGCTCATTGATCAGCGGGGCACGGGCAACTCCCACCCGCTGAAACTGCAACCCGGCCCCCAAGCCTTGCAGGACTTTTTCACGGACGGTTTCCTTGACGACGAGAGAATACGCCGCAACTATGAAGCTTTTCAACGCACGCATTGCCTCGCCTGCTACACCACCCGGAACTTCGTCATTGACCTTGAAGACATCCGCCAGGCGATGGGATACGAGAAAATCAACCTGTACGGGGCTTCTTACGGCACACGGGTGGCCCTGGCGTACATGACCGAACACCCGGCAACCGTGCGAACAGCCACCTTCAAAGGAGTCGTCCCTGCTGACTTGGTGATTCCGGAAAGCTTTGCACACGACTCCCAGCGCAGCCTTGAATTGTTACTGGCGCATTGTGAAAAGGATTCGTTGTACAAGGCCCGTTACCCCAATTTCCGGAAAGAGCTGGCGGCTGTGTTGCAACGACTCGAAAAAACACCCGCCACGGTGGAATTGACCAACCCGGCAACCGGCAAGATGGAGCAAGCCCGCTTGGGCAAAGACATCGTTGCCTTCTACCTGCGGCTGATGCTGATGGTGCCCGCCTTGCAACGCCAACTGCCCGCCTTGGTTCGTCAGGCGCATGAAGGAAATTACAATCCGTTGGCGCAGCTTATCGTTGCCCTCAGGCAGAGCAATGCGCGTCTTTACGATGCATTGTTCCTGTGCGTGGTCTGCATGGAGGATTACCCGTATTGGAAGGAAGCACCCGCCACCGACCCAACGTTCTTGGGCGATTATTGGCTGAACCGGATTGAAAACGCCTGCGCCGTCTGGAATCCCGGCAAACGGAAGGCATGGCGGTATCCAAATACACACATCAGTATTCCCACCCTGTTGATTTCAGGCCAATACGACCCGGCCACGCCACCCGTTTATGGTGAACAAGTGAAGCGTTTGTTGCCCAACAGCCGACATGTGGTGGTGGAAAACGCCAGCCACAGTTTTGACAACATGCGCGGGTGTGTGGAAACAATAGTGTGTGATTTCATTAGAAAAGGCAACTTGCAATCCGTGGATGTGTCCTGTGTGGAAAACATCGCGTTTCCGTTTCCAGATTAATGAACGGATTTGGATAGGTATTTTTTCGCCCAAAGTCTAATTCTTTGACATCTGCCAATTTTAGGTTTGCTTGGAGAATTAGTCATGTTCAAAATGAGAGCAACCTAAAAGTATCCTCAAAAATAAATGGCACGGTTCACCAAAACGATGGGAATCCATGGAAGATATGACAGATGGATAAATGAAAAAACCCTCAAATCAACGAGATTTGAGGGTTTTTGAATGAATTGAAATTAATCAAGTAGTCCATATAGAACAAATCTCGAACACTTTTATCAGCGACTTGGAACGATTGGCAGCGGCAATCGCTTAACGCCCGGGCCTGCTTTGGCGACCACAGAGACACCGCACATTAGCGTTATCAAGATGTTCTATCGAATAGCGATGTAGTATTCCCGCCCTACCTTCTGAATAAAACTACAACAGAGTTACTATGGCCTGGTAATCAAGCGTTTGTAAGTTACGTTTTGGGTAAAAATGGGATAAGTTCAACAAAGTGTGTCATTTTGCTTTTTCTTTTAGCGGCTGATGTCAGGTTTGCAGGTGCCGCTTGAATCGTCCCCCGAACAAGATCGACAATTGCTGCAAATTCAGTGCCCAATTGGCCAGCGGCATCGTCCATTTTTCGCCGATGCGTTCGCTGGCTATGTACAGCAGCTTGACCAAGGCCGCCTCGTTGGGGAACACGCCTTTGGTCTTGGTCACCTGCCGCAACTGCCGGTGGAAGCCTTCGACCGTGTTGGTCGTGTAGATCACCTTGCGAATGACGGGTGGGTAATCGTAAAAACGCATCAGGCGCGTCCAGTTCCGCTGCCAGCTTTCGACCACCAAGGGGTATTTTTCTTCCCATTGGTTTTTGAATGCCCCGGCTTGGCTTCGGCCGCCGACAGGCTGGGTGCCTTGTAAACCGCCTGCAAATCCTGGCTGATCTGTTTCTGGTCGCCGCTGGTCACGTAACGGAGTGAGTTGCGCATCTGGTGCGCCAGGCAGAGCTGCACGTCCATTTGCGGGAAAACCGATTCAATCGCGTCGGCGAACCCGGTCAGGTTGTCGATGCAGGCGAAGCCGATGCCACGCACGTAGCAGGTCGGGATGTCCTCCACGCCCCGGCTTTGCAAATCGGAAGGCACACTCAGCCACAACCGGGAGGACTCCGATTCGACCACGTAGAGGCCCAGCAGGTCTTTTTTCCCTTGGATGTCCACGCCCAGGACGGTGTAGGCGGCCTTGGTGACAACCTTGTGGTTCTCCCAGGCCTTGAAATGAATCGCGTCCAGCCACACAAAGCAATAAACCGGCTCCAAGGGTCTGCTGCGCCAAGCCTCGACCACCGGCAGCACCTTGTCGGTGATGGCCGTCAGGCCCGCCTCCGAAACCTCCAGGCCGTACAACTCCTCCAAGTGCGAGCGGATGGCCGAGTAGCTCATGCCCGAGGCGTACAGCGAAAGGATATTGTTGTCCAGCCCCTCCGCCCAGAGTGGTTTGCCGCTTGGGCAGGATCTGTGGCTCAAAGCTGCCCTCGCGGTCACGCGGGGCCTCGATGGCAACGGGGCCGTGGGCGGTCTTGACTTTTTTCCCCTTCCCGCCATTGGCCCGGTTGGGACGGCTTTGCTCAAGGTGTGCCGACAGTTCCCCTTGCAAGGCCGCTTCCAGCAGGTCCTTGATCAGCGGAGCCAGAACCCCATCCTTGCCCCCCGGTTCCTGCCCTTGACTCAGTTGGGCCAATGCTTGTTGGCGAAAGACCTGATAATCGAGACTTTCTTGATTGTCCATGGTGCCAAAGTTATTTTTGTCATCTGAAAATTTTACCTTGACACACTTTACTGAACAGTCTCCAGCAAACCTCTACGCACACCATCGAAGTGCAAGATGCGTTTGTGCCAGACGAACTGACGTTTGCGTTGGATTGGAAGGAATGCCTACAAAACGAACCCGTTTTCCAGGTTCCTGTTGTACCGTTTGCCCAACTGTTCATCATCAAAGTGGTGCACGGGATTTTCCGGGCCTTTCTTGCCGCCGCAGACACCGTTCGGTCAGACAACAAACCGCGTTGGCAACCTGCCCGGCTACAGACATTGGAAGACAAGCTTCTCGGCGCAGGAGATTATTTGTCGCAAGCCCTGTGTCATTTGCCTTGGCTTGTTTTTAAGGAAGTTATTTCACAATCTATAAATGCAATTAACCTATTTCCACATCAACCACTGTAACAAGGCAATAAAACACAACTGGCATGTTTCTCATCCGTAAAAACCTTTATTACCAACGGCGATGCACCTATCTTGACCTCCCGGCTCACATCCTCTCCCGATCCATAATTCTTCTGCCAGAACGGACTGTTCAGCGGCTTGAGCACAAACCGGATGCGCGAGCCTTTTCGGATGCGTCTGGAAGTAAAAAATGTGTCTTCAAACCGAAAGCTCGTCACTTTTCCGGCTTTCAGCGACTCCCTTTTGCTGCGGTTGCGATGGTAGCTGGCCCGGTGTACGGAAGACGACAGCGGAAAACTTTTTCCGTCGGGCAACACTTCATAAAAAGCGAGGCTGAAATCCACGTCCCGTTTGTTCACGCTGACAAATAAGGCGGCGATGGGCGAGCCGTTCAGTTCGATTTCCTCTTTCAGCGGCGGTGTCTGAAACACAAGTTGGTTGTGCCGCGTTAGGTATTCGTTGGCAAAATCAGATTCAAATTCCTCTGTTTTCTTGAAAACCTTGACAGAATCTTGCACATCCGTCGGGTCGTAGTACAAGGCGATGGGTTTGCTTCGCCTCGCTACAGATGCCGAAAGGCTCAGGAAGGAGTCAGCAGAATCATTTTTCAAATAAAAACGAAGCGTATCGGTATTCATCGCTTGCAGCGAGGCCACGTGTTTCCAGCCTCCGCCCATCACAAAGCGGTTCACCCGGTCTTTCAGGAGAGCGGGTTTCGCTTTTCCTTTCAGTGTGTAATCAAACCAGTCCATCACGATGTTGATAATCGGCACAATCGCCGCACTGTCCACCGTATAGCTGCCGATCTTTTTGCCGGGCATGAACTGCGCCCCGCCGTGATCCCACGGCCCGATGAGCAGGTAATGGTTTTTGACCGCCTCCGTCGGGCCGTATCGGTTGTGCATCTGATAATAATGCATGGCTCCCAGTTGGTCGGCATCGAAATAACCGGTAATGGTGAGAATGGGGATGTTGATTTTGGCGTATTCTTCCGGCGTGCTGGGGATCATCCCGGCCCAGTAATTGTCATAGTCGGGGTGTTGCAACCACCGCTGAAAGATTTTGTCCGGCGATTTATCCAGCGAATCCAGTTGATTGAACGCAATGCCCTGGGTGTACAGTCGGTTGTAGAGACGATACCAAAATCCCAGATTATTGAAACTGGCCGTGTCAACCATGCGTTGGTTGGTGGTGTAGTTGAGCCAGCGCAGCATATACGGCATCGGAACGCCGTTTTGCATCGGGAAGTCAATGCCCGGTGCGGCGGCCACTTGCGGCACAATGGTTTTGAGTGCCGGATGCAGGTTTTTGCAAGCCGCCCATTGGGTAAAACCAAGATACGAACCGCCGAACATGCCCACTTTTCCGTTGCACCATGGCTGTTTGGTCAGCCACTCGATTACGTCATAATTGTCCTGGGCTTCGTGTTCAAACGGCTCAAACACGCCTTCGGATTTTTCCTTGCCCCGGCTGTACACCATGATGCCCGCAAAGCCTTTGCGCAGCACCTGCGCGGCCCTGAATTTATTTCCTTCGGCAGGATAACAACTGCTCACCAGAATGGCGGGCATGGGCAGCGTATCGCTTTTGTGCCTGACCACAAACCCGCTCAGGTGAATGCCGTCGCGCATGGGGATGCGCAGGTTTTCAATCACGGTGAAGTTTTTGGCAAAGTCGGCCGGCGACTGTGCCATGGTGATTGAATCTGAGCTAAGGCTACAGAAAACGGCGATAACGATTAGACAGCGAAAAGTCATAAAGTTGTGAGTGGTTTGTTGATAAATCAAAGAGAGATAAACAAAGAAATCAGTATCGCATCCGGTACTCCATGATTTGCAGTCCTTGGTCATAGACTTGGCTGCTGATTAGCTCTGTTTTGAATTTCTTGGTTGCATTTCCGAAAAGCCGAATGCCACTGCCGACAATCAGTGGATTCAGTTTTATTTTCAGCACATCTATCTGTTCGTTGTCAAGCAGCCAACCGGCCAGTTCGCCGCCACCGCACAGGTAGATGTCGGTTTCGCTCTCTTTTTTCAGTTGGTTGACAAACGCGACATCCGGCGCGACAACCTTGACTTTAGGATCAGAATTGTCGAAAACGAGGCTGCGGGAAAGAATGTAATGATTCATGTGCGGATAAACGGCCTGTCCGGCTTTGAAGCCGAATTGGTAGCCGAACTCATAGGTTTTCCTGCCCATAATCACCGTGCCGAAGCTTTGTAGATCGTCTAAGTATTGCTGCACGCCTGCGCCGTCAGTAACAAAGCCGCTGACATCGCCATTCAATCCGGCAATGTAGCCGTCCAGTGAAACGGCTACGTAATAGACTATTCTTTTCATAGTGAAAGGTTGATCAGTGACCGAAAATCAGGATTGGAAATAGT
>JALOMD010000106.1 GCA_025455595.1 Cytophagales bacterium
GACGGGCCGTGTGCAGGGCCACGGCGGCGTTGGCGACCACGGCATTGGTTTGGGCCGGCGTGCCTTGGTTGCGCAGCACATCCATGAAAATCCGCGCCGAGTCCTCCACTGAGTCGCCGCCGAGGATGTCGTCGGCACGCACGTTGGTTAGGCTCAGGTCTTTCGGCGACAGCACCTGCTCGGCTTGGTTGCCGATGAGTTTGAAACTTCCCGTTAGCGAGATTTCGTCGTAGCCGTCCAGCGCGTGGACGATGGCAAACCGCTTGTCGGTCTGTTGATAAAGGTAGGCGTAAAGCCGGGCCAGTTCGAGGCTGAACACGCCCACCATCTGTTTTTTCGGGAATGTCGGGTTCACCATCGGGCCGAGCATGTTGAAAAACGTCTTCACGCCCAGTTCCTTGCGCACCGGAGCCACGTTTTTCATGGCCGGGTGAAACAACGGCGCGTGCAGGAAACAAATGTTGGCCGCATCCAACTTGCGGCGGATGGTGTCGTAGTCGTTGGTGAAGCGGTAGCCGAGGTGTTCCATCACCGTCGAACTGCCGCACAGCGACGACACGCCGTAGTTGCCGTGCTTTGCCACCGCTTGCCCGGCCCCGGCCACTACGAATGCCGCCAGCGTGGAGATGTTGAACGTGTCCTTGCCGTCGCCGCCCGTGCCGCACACGTCCATCGGGTCGAAGTCGGCCAAGTCCAAGGCCACGCACAGCTCCAGCATGGCATCGCGGAAACCTTCCAGTTCCTCGACGGTGACGCTGCGCATCATGTAAACGGTCAGGAAAGCGGCGATTTGCACGGGCGTGTGCCTGCCTTGGGCGATTTCGACCAAGACGCTTTTGGCCTCGTGCTTGGTCAGCGTCTTGTGGGCCAGCAGGTGGTTCAGGATGTCTTTCATGTTGAAGTACGATTTACGAGGTACGAAGTACGAGTTAAAAAACGGTAAGTACAAAGTCGTCAGTGGTCAGTCGGCAATCGTCAGTAAAAATTGAGTCGTAAACAACTGATACTCGTGTACTTGTAGCGTTTTTTTTGCGTCAGAGATAATGTGATTGTCTAAGATTTTCCGTTTCGGGCAATTTTTGCTCAAAACGCCGGACTGTAGGGGCGGGGCTTGCCCCCGCCCTTGTTTCCCACAGGCTCGGCCGAGGGCTGTCCGAACCGTGCGTGACGTGCCGGGCGGGGGCAAGCCCCGCCCCTACGAATCGCACGTTCTGGCATTTTTGAACCAAACGGAAAATGTTAGACAGTCTCAATGCAAACCGATTTCTGTCAGGCATTTGGGTGAGAAACGAACAGAGCCGTTTTGGGTAAATTTTGCCGAAAACAACAGTTCGGCGAAGCCAATCAAGGTTCTAACATTTTTGCTCAAAACGCCGAGTGTCGGAACGAGAATCGGCGAAAAAACATGGAAGAAACACCGTCATTTTAATTCTGCCTTTCCGGCGAATTCCGAAAGTCCTGATTCTGACCGCATTTTCCAACTTTCTTAGTCGGGGGAAACACTTTTGTCGTAACTTGCGTTGTTTAAAATGATTCTAAAGAAACTTACCTGAAAACGAATTTTCCCGGTGCCTGACAACCGAACCATCGCCGATTTGCGCCGAGGAGAAACGGCGTACATCAACCGAATCCTGGACAACGATTTGGCCCTGAAACTATTGGAGATGGGCTGCCTGCCCGGCGAAGCCGTGACACTGCTGCACGTGGCCCCGCTCGGCGACCCGATGTGCGTGCGGGTGTCTGGCTACAACCTGTCGCTGCGGCGGCAAGAGGCTGCTTTGGTGGAGTTGCAAGCCGAAACGTCGCTTCCGGAAGAAGTGGTAAGTCGCGAGTCGTTAGTCGTAAGTGAAAATGAAAAGACAGTCATTTGAGTATCAGCCATTTAAAATTTCACTTTTACTAACGATTTAAGAGGTCAATCAAAAGCGTTGGTGTGTTCGGTGTCGAATCACAGATTCGGGACAAGAGCAACAGGCTGTTCGGGATTTGCAATCCCGAACCGGACTGGCCCGGATTTGTAATCCCAAGCCCAAAGCCCCGAAAACTTTTGCTCGACTGCTTAACACTGCGTTTTGAGCAAAAATTGCTTAAAACGCTCCGTAAGCTTTCGGATTTTGCGCCGACTGAAGCATGCGCGACATTCTGAATTCTGAATTCATAATTCTGAATTGAATTTGTGAACCCTCATCCCAAAATAGCACTGGTCGGTAACCCGAACGCCGGAAAGTCGTCGCTGTTCAACCAACTGACGGGGTTGAACCAGAAAGTCGGCAACTTTCCGGGCGTGACGGTTGACCGCAAGACCGGCGTTTGCCGCCTCAACGACCGGCAAACGGCCCATATCATTGACCTGCCCGGCACGTACAGCCTCTACCCCAAGTCGCCCGACGAGCAGGTGGTGGCGAACACGCTGCTCAACCGCCGCGACGAGTGGTTTCCCGACTTGGTGGTGGTAGTGGCCGATGCCACCAACCTGAAGCGCAACTTGCTGCTTTTCAGCGAGGTGAAAGACCTCGGCTTGCCCGTGCTGCTGGTGCTGAACATGATGGACGTGGCCGGGAAATCGGGCGTGCAGATTGACTTGCCAACTCTGCGGCAAAAACTCGGTGTGCCCATTGCCACCACCAACGCCCGCACCGGCGAAGGCCTGGCCGACTTGAAACGCGAAATGAGCACCGCTGTGAATGCCGAAACGCCGCTTTCGCCAGCCGATGTTTTTGTGGACAACCTTGACTTCGCTCCGCAAATCACCCGCGACATTCGCGAGAAGTTCGGCCTGCCCAACGACTATCTGGCCGTGCAGTATGCCCACCAAGCCGACCAAGCCCGGTTTCTGGACGACGACGCACGGCGGTTTATCGAAGACCTGCGCCGCAAGCACGATTTCCAGTCGCGCAAGTGGCAGGCGGAAGAGACGCTGGCTCGCTACGAAAAAATCCGGCGCATCGTGTCCGAGACGGTGCAGAAACCGGCAGCACAGCCACAAGACACCCTCACGGCTCGTCTGGACAAGGTTTTCCTGCACCGCGTGTGGGGTTTTGTCGTGTTTTTTGGCATTCTGTTCCTCATTTTCCAAGCCATTTTCGCGTGGGCGCAGTACCCGATGGACTTCATTGACGGAACCATTGCGCAGTTCACGGGGTGGCTGCACCAAGTGCTGCCGCCCGGCATGATCACCAACCTGATTACCGACGGCCTCATCGCGGGCATCGGCGGCGTGCTGATTTTCATTCCGCAAATCGCCATTTTGTTCGCGTTCATCAGCCTGCTCGAAGAAACCGGCTACATGGCCCGCGTCGTGTTCATCACCGACCGGGTGATGCGCACTTTCGGGCTGAACGGCAAAAGCGTGGTGCCGCTGATGTCGGGCGTGGCGTGTGCCGTGCCGGCCATCATGGCCACGCGCAACATTGACAACTGGCGCGAACGGCTGATTACCATCATGGTTACGCCGCTGATGAGTTGCTCGGCCCGCATCCCGATCTACACCATTCTGGTGGCCTTGGTGGTGCCCGAACGCCAGTTGCTCGGCGTGTTCAACCTACAAGGCGTAGTGCTGATGGGCCTGTATCTGCTCGGTTTCGTGGCAGCCATTTTGTCGGCGTGGTTGATGCAGGCGGTGCTGCAACGGCGCGGCCGCAGCTTTTTGGTGATGGAAATGCCTGACTACAAGGCACCTCGCTGGGGCAACGTGGGCCTGACGATTCTGGAAAAAGTGCGCACGTTTGTGGTGGAGGCGGGCAAAGTCATCGTTGCCATTGCGGTGGTGCTGTGGGTGCTGGCCTCCTACGGGCCGGGCGACAAAATGGAACGGGCCGAAGCGGCGGTGCAACAAAAAGCCGCCAATTTGCCCGAATCGGAACGCGAAAACCAACTGGCCGCCGCCCGCCTCGAAGCGTCCTACGCCGGGCATTTCGGCAAGTTCATCGAGCCGGTCATCCGTCCGCTGGGC
Organism: Cytophagales bacterium; assembly: GCA_025455595.1. Taxonomy (GTDB): domain Bacteria; phylum Bacteroidota; class Bacteroidia; order Cytophagales; family 172606-1; genus Xanthocytophaga. Next base: position 3,953 of record JALOMD010000106.1, read on the forward strand.
TACGACTGGAAAATCGGCATCGCCTTGATTACCTCCTTCGCCGCCCGCGAGGTGTTTGTCGGCACGTTGTCCACCATCTACAGCGTGGGCAGCAACAGCGGCGAAGACATGACCACTATCCAAGAACGCCTCCGCACCGAAACCAACCCGCAAACCGGCGGCCCGATGTACACCCCAGCCGTATCGTTTTCGCTGCTGAAATGGCCGGTGATTCAGTTTGTTTACATGACTGGCTTGGCTTATGTATCGGCATTGGTAGTGTATCAGGTTTTTAAATGAAGGAGTGGTGAGTCGCAAGTGGTAAGTCATAAGTGAACGAAAAAGAGGAAAGCGTTTTGGGCAAAAAATGCTTAAAACGCGTTTTTTAGACAGGATTTTTAATCCTGCAATCCTACGAATCATGGTTTCACTTACGACGTTTCACTTACGACTTACGACTCACCACTTACCACTATCTGCTCAATGAAAGCCATCTGGAACAACCAAATCATTGCCGAAAGCGACCAAACTGTGGTAGTGGAAGGCAACCATTACTTCCCTGCTGATGCCATCAAAAACGAGTATTTTGCCGCCAGCGACACGCATACGGTTTGCTCGTGGAAAGGCACCGCGTCTTACTACAGCTTGGAAGTGGACGGCGCAATCAACAAAGATGCCGCTTGGTATTATCCCGATCCCGCGCCAGCCGCCGCCCAAATCAAAGGCCGCGTCGCCTTTTGGAAAGGCGTGAAAGTTGTTGAGTGATAGTTTTCGGATTGCAAATCCGAGACAGTTTGGTTCGGGATTATAAATCACGAACAGCAGTTGTGAACTTGCGTTTTGGGCAATTTTTGCCCAAAACGCCCATCTGAATTCTGAATTCATAATTCTGAATTAAATTGTTTTCCCTTCGGCAAGTGACGAAACGTTTTGGCGCAGGCGCGGCCGTTGACCGCGTCTCGTTCGACGTGGCCGAGGGCGAGACTTTGGTGTTGCTGGGCACCAGCGGCAGCGGCAAAACCACCACGCTGCGGATGCTGAACCGCTTGGTTGAACCCGACGAAGGCGAAATCCGGTTCGATGGCCAGCGGATTTCAGAAAAAACGCCCGAAACGCTCCGGCGCGGCATCGGGTACGTAATCCAGCACACGGGGCTGTTCCCTCACTACACCGTAGCCCAGAACATTGCCGTGGTGCCGCGCCTGCTCGGTTGGGACGCGGCCCGCATCCGTCGCCGCGTCGAGGAACTGGTCGCCATGCTGCGGCTGCCGGAGGGGGTGCTGGGCCAATATCCGGCGCAATTGAGCGGCGGGCAGCAGCAGCGCGTGGGCTTGGCGCGGGCCTTGGCCGCCGACCCGCCCGTGCTGCTCATGGACGAGCCGTTTGGTGCCCTTGACCCGGTGACGCGGGCCGAAATTCGGCGGGAGTTCAAGACGCTGGAGGCGTTGCGCCGCAAGACCATCGTGCTCGTGACCCACGATGTGCCGGAAGCCTTCGAACTCGCCGACCGCATCGGGCTGATGGACAAAGGCCAAATGCAACAACTCGGCACGCCGACCGACTTCCTGCGCAAACCCGCCAACGCCTTTGTACGCGATTTCCTGACCGAGCAAAGGCCCGTGCTCCAAACGAAAGCTTTGAAACTGAAGGACTTGCTACGGCCAGAGACCGCCCGCGCACCAACCAACGACGGGCAACGAGAATGGCCCGACGAGGCTTCGCTATGGGACGTTTGGCAGCAAGGCTTTACGCCGACCATTCGAGTACGCACCGAAAACGGCGTTTTTTTGCTTGAAACGGCCCGGATGTGGGAAAAGCTGTTTTGAAGCGCGGGTTTTAGGTTAGAAAAAGGCAGGCAGTAGCACTGGCAGGCGGCAGGAACGTTTTTCGCATTTTGCTGTTCGCTTAACCCGCACTTCAAAGTTGCGGGATTTATCGATTTTTGCCTAAAACGCTTCTGCCGCCTGCTCACTGCCACTGCCCACTTTTCTCCCTCCCCCTGGGGAGGGCCGGGGTGGGGCTACACCTTGTACAACTTCGACAAGTCAGGGCGTGTGGTGCTGAACAAGCGGTATTCGGGCAAGCCCATGAACTTGCGGATGCCTACTTTTTGGAGCATCGCCACCTCGTCGTGGTGCAGGGGATGCACACCGTAGAAGGTGATCAAATCTTCGTCAATCGGGATGTTGCGGAATTCGTTGTCGCCACTGATGGCAAGGTTGAACACTAAAAACGAATCCATCGCCGATTCCGCCGAAATCGTCCGTCCGTAGTGAAACAAACTGCCCGGCAAAAAGGAATGCCCGGCCCGGTTCCAGTCCACCAAATACGCCAAAGCTTGCATCCAAGCCGCATCGTCCGAGGCTACCGTAAGACTCAGTTCGGGCTTGGTGTCTTTCCAATCCGCGTGGCTCGCCGCCGACAGTCCGCTGGTAAACCCGGTGACCAGCGAAGGCTCCGGGTAGTCGCGGAAAACGAAGACGAAAACGCTTTCCGTCTCTGTTGGGTTTGCCTCAAGGGCCAGCACATCGTCCGGCTCCCGCCCCACGGATTGGGTCAAGTAGTCGGCCAGCAAATGTTCTCGGCTATGCATGAAAAGGCAGGAGTCATGAGTCGTTAGTAGTCAGTGGTTAGTCTTTAGTCTGTCAGTGCAACTAACCGAATATCAGCACGAATCCAAACGTTTTGGGCGAAAAATAGGCAAAACTATTTTTAACCAAACAAGTGCCCAGTCCGGATTGTAATCTTGGGCACTTCGGCGGTTACATGTTGGCTCAAACCGAAGACTAACGTTACCGGAGGCCAAGATAATGAATCGTCGGAAGACTTTCATGATGCCGTTCTTAAGCATTACCGCCGATTCCTGCCCAAACCGTCGGGGCCGGATTCGACGATTTTTGCCCAAAACGCTATGCTTGCAAAATCTCATTCAACCGGTTGGTTTGCACAGGCATAGGTTTTGCGGAGCCGTGCAAAACACGCGGGCAAATACCAGCCGCACCAGTTACCAACAACCTTGCCAAATGTATATACACCGGTTCAGTAACTATTCTTTGCACTTTTCGTAATAGACAATGTAGCCAACCACACAAAATCCATTCAAATGCCGGACTTCCAAGACTTTGTTCTCCGTAGGTTCCGGCACTTAATTTTCTATACTTGCTCATCCGCTTGATTAGGCGTTACTCGTGCTTGAAAAATTACGATAAAACATTGGCTTAAGCCCAAAGAAACGGGTTTCGTGTTGAAAATTTTCTCTTTACTCATGAGAAGTATTTGGTTTGGAAGAATTTGTAACGTATTTTGCTCATCCTGCCCTAAGAAACCGTCTCCTGAAAAGTTGTTCAAAGGTTTGCGTCATAAGTGCTCGGCCATTAGTAGTTAGCCTTTAGCAAAACAGTACAATATGCTTGATTTCAACAACTTGCAAGGCGTTTCAAGCAAAAAACAGGTGAAACTGTTTGTGACCAGGCACTTACCCGAATTGTGCGGAAAGACCTTGCTCATTGACGTGGAAAAGTACAAGTGTAACTGCCTTTCACAGGGTGTCCCGACGAGTCGGGACACCCTGTGAAACAAAATTTTAGACAACCGTTGAATCAAGCATAAAACACAACCAAACCACCGCTACACGTTAAATCCACCAACGCAATTCCAACCGAGCAACGAAAGAATCTGCACGCACAGCCGCATGAGTTATTCATTGAACACGCCCGTCATTTTTGTCATATTCAATCGGCCAGACACCACAGAGAAGGTGTTTGAAGCCATCAGACAAGCCCGGCCCAAGCAGTTGTTGGTAGTGGCCGACGCCCCCCGCGCCAACCATCCCACCGATACCGAAAGGTGCGCCGCCACCCGCGCCATCATCAACCGCGTGGACTGGGATTGCCAAGTGTTGACAAATTACGCCGAAAAAAACATGGGAGCCGGCCGCCGGCCCGCCACCGGTTTCGACTGGGCGTTCGGTTTGGTCGAGGATGCCATCATTCTTGAAGACGACTGCCTGCCGCATCCTACTTTCTTCCGGTTTTGCGAAGAAATGCTCGAACGCTACCGCCACGACACGCGTGTAATGTCTGTTTCGGGCCAAAACGTGCAGTTCGGGCGCAGCCGCACGCCGTACAGCTACTATTTCTCGCGGTACAACCACGGCTGGGGCTGGGCCACGTGGCGGCGGGCTTGGCAGCTTTTCGACTTCAAGATGAACCTGTGGCCGGAAATCAAAGAGAACAACCTGCTGGCCAGCATACTCGAAACACCAAAGGCACGCAAGACTTGGTACAAGGTTTTCCAAGACACCTACGAAGGCGGCGTACCGGCGTGGGACTACCAGTTCACCTTCGCTTCTTGGATCAACAACGGACTCAGCGTGCTTTCCGATGTCAACCTGATTTCCAACATCGGCCACGGCCCGGGTGCCACCAACACACACGAGGCCGACAGCCCTTACAACAACACGCCCACGGTCGCCATGGAGTTTCCGTTGCGACACCCGCCGTACGTGGTGCGGAATTTTGAGGCAGACGCTTTCACTGAAAACACGCTGTTTGATTATCATCCGAGCATTGCGAAACGTTTGAGACGGAAAATCCGTAAGACGCTGTTACCAAACTTGCCTCATGAAAATCTTGCATCTTAACCACGGAGACGACGGCGGTGCTGGCCGAGCCATGATGCGCCTGCACCGTGGGTTGGTTTCCAATGGTGTTGACTCACAGGCTTTTGTCCACTTCAAAGGAACCGGCGACCCACGGGTGTCGGCACCGGAAGGCTTTGTAGGCAAGCTCAACAAGAAGCTCAGGCTGGCTGAGCAACTCCAAAAACTGCCCCTGAACCGATACAAGCAACGCAGCGAAATCCACTTTTCGCCTTCCCGATCCTGGGTGGAGGCCGCCATGTCCGCCGACTCGGTGGCATCGGTTGTGGAGCGAATCAACCCCGACGTTGTTCACTTGCATTGGGTGAACAACGGCTTCATGGATGCGGCCGTTTTGTCCAAGATAAACAAGCCGATTGTCTGGACATTGCATGATATGTGGGCTTTCACGGGTGGTTGCCATTACAGCGGCACTTGCACGCGTTACCGGGAGTCTTGCGGCAGTTGCCCTGCTTTGAACAGCAACAAAGCCAACGACTTGTCGCGGGCCGTTTGGAAACGCAAGAAACGACATTGGCAAAACGTGCCCATGACCATTGTGGCACCCAGCACTTGGATGGGGCAGGCGGCCAAGCAGAGTTCGCTTTTCGGAGCCAAACGCGTGGAGGTGATTGCCAACGGCATTGACATGGCCACCTTTCACCCGATAGACCGCCTGACGGCCCGAAGACTGCTCAATCTGCCCACCGACAAGCACTTGATTCTGCTCGGAGCCAGCAACGTTCACGACACCCGCAAGGGAATGCACCTGTTGCCGCCCGCGTTTGGCGAACTGAAAAACATGGGCTTGCAGGAATCCGTGGAACTGATGGTGTTTGGCGAAGGGGCGCGTGAAATTTCGGAATGGGGTTTCAAGGTGAACGCCTTGGGCAAACTGCACGACGACATCGCCTTGGTGCTGGCCTATTCGGCGGCGGACGTGTTTGTGGCCCCGTCGCTGGAAGACAACCTGCCCAACACCTTGGTCGAAGCCTTGGCCTGCGGTACGCCGTGCATCGCCTTCGAGATTGGCGGCATCCCGGACATCATTGACCACCACGTGAACGGCTTCTTGGCCGCACCGCGCGACTCGCATTCGCTGGCCGACGGCATCCGCTGGGTGCTGACCGAAGCTGACGAAGCCGTGCTTCGCCAGCAATCCCGCCTCAAGGCAGAACAGGCTTTCGACCAAAATATACAAGCGCAACGTCATGCGACCCTGTATTCCGAGTTGTTGGGTCGGTCGGTTGCCAAAACACCCGTTCCCGTTTCAGTACCCAATTTTGATTAAGTGCGCAGTCACGAGTGGTTAGTCTTGCGTCTTATCACTGGACAAAAGAGAAAAGACGAAAGAGAAAAGAGGGTTTGCCGGGCTTGAATCACTCTTTTTTCTCTGCTCTTTCTTCTTTTCTCCAGTAGTATGCTTTCAAAATAAGCCAAGCCAAATACGAACAGATACTCAACGGCGGAGCGTTTTGGGCAAAAAATGCCCAAAACGCTTTTCATTTTTATATCGCGGTGTGGTTTCGTCTTTTGCAAGCTTCGCTTGCGCCAGAAAACAAAAGGCGTTTTGAGCAAAATTTGCCCAAAACGCCGCTCCAGACCAAACAAATACAGCGCATGGTTGCATTGCCTGCAAAAAATAGTTAAACCCTACACTGCAACCAACGCCAAATACTTTTTCTTAACTTGCGCCATCTAACCCCACTCTTACAAAATCATGTACAAAATCAAACTGGATTTGGAGAAACGCAGCTACGATCTGGTGAACTGCTACTATTCTTGCTACAACACGCCACCCAACCCCACAGGCGAGGACTATACGCCCAACCCCTACCCGCACAGCATGAGTTGGGGCATCAAGCAAGGCAAAATGGACCAAGACCTGCTCGACTGGTGTACACTGCCTGAGCAGTCGCCCCGCAGCGGCAAAATCACCATCATGGATGCCGAAACCAACGCCGTGGTCAAGGTGATTGCTTTCCAGAACGCGTTCTGTTCCGGCTTCAACGAGTCGGCCGACATCAACTACGACTACTACAACCAGTCGCCCACCACCATCAGCCTGATGGTGCAAAACATCGGCGTACGCATCCTGAACGCAGGCAAAGGCGTATCGTCGCCGAATTAAGGTTACCGGTCTTTGGTCATTAGCCGTTAGTCTTTGGCAAGGCAATGTCTTTCGGTTGCTTAGCCCGCTCCTTTGCTCATTTACAAACTCACTCATTGGAACTGATGCAAAATTCAGAACCCGGCTCCGGTTCGTCGCATTCGCAATTGCGCACCTTGGCCGAAATAACCGGCAAAATCCAAAAGGAAATGAAACTGCTCGACATCCGCGAGTTGAACTTGCGCCGCGAGTACTTGGAGCAGTTGATGCGCCACAACAAGCTGATGATGCGGCTCCGCGAGTTGGAAATTACGCAGGGCGTGAACGCCGCCGCCGAACTGCGCCGCCGCGAACGCATCCGCAACTTGGTGGAACGGCTCAAAAATACGCCCCCGCCCCCCGAACCAGACCTTGCCGATTTGGAAGCCCGCCGCCAAGAACTGGATCAGCAACTGTTGGTCAACATGAAAACGAACGTCGCCCTGCTTGCCACCGAAGCCGTGAACTCCGGGCGGTGCAATTAGAAGTCTCACCCCTGGCCCCTCTCCCAAGGAGAGGGGTGCATTAACTGTACAAGTCTTTCGTACAAACAATTGATAAAAAAAAGTTCGGCCAGCCCAAAGGCCCCCTCTCCCAAGGAGAGGGGCCGGGGGTGAGGCCGCCACTTGTACCCATGAACATCCTTGACGAAATCATTGCCCGCAAACGCACCGAAGTGGCCGAACGCAAAGCCCGCACCACATTGCGCCAACTCGAAGCCACCGAAGCCTTTGCCCGGCCTGTGCTGTCGCTGAGGCAAGCCTTGCTCGACCCGGCCAAGACGGGCATCATCGCCGAACACAAACGCAAGTCGCCGTCGCGGGGCGTTATCAACCAGAACGTGCGAGTGGAGGATGTCACCACGGGTTACGTCCGGGGCGGAGCCTCGGCATTGTCGGTACTAACCGACGAGCCGTATTTCGACGGCACCGACGAACACCTGTTGGCCGCCCGCGCTGCCAATCCGCAAACGCCCGTGCTGCGTAAGGATTTCGTGATTGACGAATACCAAATCATCGAAGCCAAGAGCCTCGGTGCCGA
>JALOMD010000107.1 GCA_025455595.1 Cytophagales bacterium
CGGTGCAGCAGGGCCAGCGTCCAGAGGCGGTTGTAAAAATAGGTGTTTCCGGCAAGGAAAGCCCGCTCCATGCGGCGCACTTGGGCTGCGTCCACGTAGCCGTAGCGGTTCAGCACTGTGTCGGTCAGGTAGTCGGCGAGCAGGTGACGGAAGTCGGTGCGGAGCCATGCGTGCAGCGGCACCGAGAAGCCCCGCTTGGGCCGGTTGAACACCTCGGCAGGCAGGTAGCGGTACAGCACCTGCTTGAGCACGTGCTTGGTGAGGCCGTTGCGGTTTTTCAGGCGCGGGGCCAAGTTCAGGGCCAGTTCCACCAGCCGGTGGTCAAGCAGCGGCACGCGGGCTTCGAGTCCGTAGTGCATCGAGGCGCGGTCAACCTTGGTGAGCAGGTCGTCGGGCAGATACAGGGCCAGATCGAACAGGCTTTGCGTCTCGGCAGGCGTGAGCAGGCGTTTTCCAGTGGCGGGCGGATGGCTCAGAGCCGACAAAGTGCCATTGCCGCCGAGCGGGCCGTGCATCAGGCTGCGCAGTTCAGGATAGGAGAAATACCCCTGCTCGTGGGCAAAGATATGGCTCGGAATGTCCTCGGCTGCACCGTAGGCCAGCAAGCCGGCGGCCTTCTGGTAACGCGCCGCCCGGCCCACCGACAACAGTCCTGCCAACGGGTGCCGCAGCCGCCGCAGCCACGTTTGCGACAGCCGCTCGGCCCAGGCGTACATGCCGTAGCCGTGGAAAAGCTCGTCGCCGCCGTCGCCGGTGAGCACCACCCCCACGTGCCGCCGGGCCAGTCTCGACACCAGCATCGTCGGGATGGCCGACGAGTCGGCATAGGGTTCGTCATAGATGTCGAGCATGGTGGCGAGCATGTCCTTCGCTTCCTGCGCCGTTACCATCAGTTCGTAATGGTTGCTGTGCAGCAGCCCGGCCACTTCGCGTGCGAAAGGAGCCTCGTTGTGACGCTCGTCGTCGAAGCCGATGGAAAACGTGTTCAGCGGCCGCGTCAACTGCGCGGCGGCCAAGGCCGCCACCGTGCTGGAGTCAATGCCACCGCTGAGAAAAACCCCCACCGGCACGTCGCTGACGAGCTGCATCCGTACCGCGTCGCGCAGCAGCCCTTCCACTTGCGCCACGGCAGCTTTCTCATCCCCCACGGGTTGGTGGGTCAAGCCTTCCGCCAGCGACCAGTAGCGGTCTTCTTCCAACCCGCGCAAGGTCACCTTGAGCCAGTGGCCCGGCCGCAGTTTGTACACGTTTCGGTAAATGGTGTGCGGGGCGGGTATGAACCCCCGGTGCAGGAACTCGGCCACGGCAGACTCGCGCACGACACGCGGCAGCGGCAGGGCGTGCAGGGCTTTCAACTCGGAGGCGAAAGTCAAGTCAGTGCCGTCCCAGTAGTAGAACAACGGCTTGATTCCCAGCCGGTCGCGGCAAAGCCAGAGGACGTGCTGTTGCGTGTCGTAAACGGCGAAGGCGAACATGCCGTTCAGGTACTGCACACAGTGGATGCCGTCTTGCGCAAAGGCCTCGGCGATGATTTCGGTGTCGGAAGTAGTGCGCGGCACGATGCCGTATTGCTGGGCCACCTCGCGGTAGTTGTAAACTTCCCCGTTATAGACAATTACGTAGCGGCGGTCACGGCTGTAGAACGGCTGGTTGGCGTTGGCCGACAGGTCGAGGATGCTGAGGCGGCGGTGGCCCAGCCCGCAAGTCCCGTCGAAGAAAACCCCGTCGGCATCCGGTCCCCGGTGGCGCAGCAAGCCTGTCATGTCGGCCAAGTGTGCCTCCATGAACCGGTCGCGGGGAGAAAAGAAGCCTGTGATGCCGCACATTTGGAGTGATGAGTGATGAATGATGAGTTATGAGTGGACAGGTTGCGCAAAGGTAGGGGTTGCGGGAGAATTGTCCGAAAAATGCTTGAAACGCTGGGCAAGGATTTGGCCGCCGACCGAACGCTGCCCTAAGCGGCGAAAGGCGGAGACAGGCTTGCCTTCTGGGGAGTTTCGGGCGAAAACCGGCCAAAACGGATTGTCAGGGTAGCCGTGTCGGCACGCGTTTCAGCTGTTCCCGCCGATTCTTGTCTCGACCGGTCGGGGGCGGGATTTGACAACTTTTGCCTAAAACACAAAAGTACCGGGTGTCCTTGCCAAGCCAAAATATTACATTACCGATATGCGGTTGTGCTTTTGCCGTAAAGTTTGCCCTGTGAAAGAGTTCTTAACATTGGCTTAACAAAAGCCATCACCTTGATAACCTTTATTTAACCTGCCAGTAAACATGGGCTAATGTGACCGCTCTACCTTTGCCGCATCAAAATCTTACTACGGAGAAATATCACCAAAACGAAAAATTATGTTACATCACCGTTTACTGTCCACCGTTCTTTTTTTCTCATTTTTTGCACTGACTACCGCCTTCGCCCAGACGGGTAGTATCAAAGGTGTTATCCGCGATGCCCAGACCAGCGAGCCGTTGGTAGGTGCCACCATAGTAGTGGAGGGAACCACAAACGGGGCCGCCGCTGACTTCAATGGCAACTACGTGCTACCCAAAGTGCCTGCGGGCAAAGTGAATCTCATCGTTTCCTTTATTTCATACCGCGCCAAGAAAGTAGAGGGCGTGGAAGTGCAAGCAGGCAAGCCCACCGACCTGAACCTCACCTTGGAAGAAGATGTGACCCAGCTACAAGATGTGGTGGTGGTTGCCGTGAAAGAGGCCCATACCGACATTGCCGTGGTGAACGAAATCCGCAACTCATTGCAAGTGGTCAGCGGCGTTTCATCGGAGCAGATACAACGTTCGATGGATCGCGATGCAGCCCAAGCCATCATGCGCGTGCCGGGCATCACCATCCAAGACGGCCGCTTCGTAATGATACGCGGCGTAAACGAACGGTACAACCAGGTGATGATCAACAACATGATTGCCCCCAGCACTGAAATTGATGTCCGTTCCTTTTCGTTCGACCTCATCCCCAGCAGTGTGCTTGACCGGATGCTGGTGTTCAAATCCGGCTCGCCCGACCTGCCGGGCGACTTTGCGGGCGGGGTGATCAAACTCTTCACCCAAAACACCGTCAACGAGAACTTTTTCAACGTGTCGGTGGGCGGCGGCGTGCGTGCGGGCACCACTTTTCAGCCGTTTTCCCAAAGCCAAGGCAGCGGCACCGACTGGCTGGGTTTTGACAACGGTTTCCGGGCGTTGCCTTCCGGCTTCCCGTCCCGCCTGCCGGATAACACCGGTTCTGAAACTGTGTTGAACCAAGCTCGCCAGTTGAGTAACAACTTCACGCCGATTCAATCCACCGCCTTGCCTGACATCCGCTTCAGTGCTGCTTTGGGGCGTAAGTTCGGGCTGGGCAATATTGCGGTCAGCAATCTGACTTCCATCAATTACTCGCTTACGTCGCAGTATTTCCGTGCCGACCGCCGCCTTTACCAAGCGTTCAACGCTTCCGTTGGCAGCAGCCCCATCCTGTTCAATTACGACGACGACTTTTACGAACGCAACGCACGTTTGGGTATCATCCACAACTGGCGGTTCTCGTTCAACCCGCGCAACACCATCGAGTTTCGCAACCTGTTCAACCAGATTGGCGATAACGAAACTGTACTGCGGCAAGGCAACGTGCCCATTCAACGCCCGGAGCCTTTCCAAAACTACGGATACCGTTACATGAGCCGGAGCATCTACTCAGGCCAAATCCAAGGCACGCACAAGTTGAACGACGACCGCAGCACCATCACGTGGCTACTGGGCGGCAATTACGTAAACCGGAACGAACCTGATTTCCGTCGTTTCCGCACCGTCAGGGCCGGGGTCAACTCCGGGCCGTTCCTGAACGTGCTGCCGCCGAGCAGCAACTTGTTTGACAACTCGCGGTTCTATTCCAAACTCAACGAATACAGCCTTTCGCACCGCCTCGATTACGAACGCAAATTAGGCAAGGGCGGCGATTCGTCGAAAGCGTTTGTGTTCCAAGCCGGCTACTACGCCGAGTACAGGAACCGAAACTTCGATGCCCGTTATTTCTCGTACATCATCCGCAACTCGACACTGGACGCGGGCCAAACTGACAGCGTAAGGGCGTTGCCGATAAACCAATTTTTCTCACCGGCCAACATCACGCGGAACACGTTGCAACTGGCCGAAGGCACCAATGCATCGGACAGTTACACGGGCACCAACTTGCTCACGGCCGGTTACGCCAGCCTGTCGGTGCCTCTCAACCGCTTTTATCTGACTGGCGGCCTCCGGCTGGAATTCAACCGACAGCAGTTGAACAGCCAAGACAACCGGGGCGTGGCCATCCGGGTGGATAACCCGATTTTCGTGCCCATGCCGTTCCTGAACGTGAGCTACAACCTGAACAAACGGTCGTTGATGCGTATCGCCTACAGCCGCACAGTGAACCGGCCTGAGTTCCGCGAACTGGCTCCGTTCCTGTACTACGACTTTGTGAACGAATCCATCATATTCGGCAACCCGAACTTGGACATTGCCCGCATTCACAACGTGGATTTGCGGTACGAGTTCTATCCGCGTCCGGGCGAAACCATTTCGTTGGCTGCGTTTTACAAGAACTTCAACAACCCCATCGAATACCAGTTGCAAATCGCTTCCGACGGCCAGCAGCCGGTGTCTTTCATCAACGCCGACGTAGCCAACAATTTGGGGTTGGAACTGGAAGTACGCAAATCGCTTTCGGACATCGCCGCCTCATCGTTCCTGCGCAACCTGTCGCTGTCGCTGAACGCCTCTGTAATCCGCAGCCGGGTTGACTTGGGTGCGCAGGCCACGGCCCAAGACCGCGTGCGTCCGTTGCAAGGGCAGTCGCCTTACGTGGTGAACTTGGCCGCTTTCTATGACGACATCGAGCGGGGTTTTGCCGTGAACATGTTTTACAATGTGTTCGGGGCACGCATATTCCGGGTGGGTAGCGTCACCTTCCCGACGGTTTACGAAATGCCGCGCAACACCCTTGACCTGACGGTAAGCAAGACCATCGGCCCGCGCCTGACACTGAAGGCCGGTGCGCAGAACATCCTGAACGCCCGGTTCCTGTTCCAGCAGGACTCGAACCGAGATACGCGCATCAACGGCACCGACGAAACGGTGACCGACTTCCGGCGCGGGCAATACTTTACGCTTGGCGTAGGTGTGAATTTGTGAAAAAATGCTTGAAACGGCCTTTGGCTGTCATAACTTGTTCTGATAGACCGTTAACTGTGCGGCGATGATCTTGAACTCCTCTGAATTGCAATTTTTTTATCAAACCAATAAACAAACAATAACCACGTAGCCATGAAAAAACTCGTGAATTTTGTCCTGATGGGTCTGCTGCTATTTAACTTTGCTTGTAACAACGACGATCCGGTTGACCCGTCAACCGAAGAAAACGTACTGGAAGGCAATATCACCACCCGCACCTTGGATGCCAGCAGACGGTATCTGATTCGCGGCCAGGTGTTTGTGCAAGACGGCCAAACACTCACTATTCCCGCCGGCACAGTCCTGCGCGGCGAGAAACGCACCAAGGGTACGCTCATCATCAACGAAGGTGGCCAGTTGATTGCCAACGGCACCGCCCAAAACCCGATTGTGTTCACCTCGAACCTTGACGAAGGCGAACGCGACCGGGGCGATTGGGGCGGCATTGTGATGGTAGGCAGGGCGAATACAAACCAGCCGCGTCCGGCCATTGAGGGCATCTCACCCGCCGTGCAGTACGGTACGCAGAACAGCGCGGCAAACAATGCTCAAAGCTCCGGCTCGCTGCAGTTCGTGCGCATTGAGTTCGCCGGCATTGAGCTGACCCCCAACAACGAAACCAACAGCCTGACGATGGGAGGTGTTGGCAGCGGCACTACCATCCAAAACGTACAGGTTTCGTACGGCGGTGACGACGGCTTCGAGTGGTTCGGTGGTGTGGTCAACTGTCGCAACTTGGTCTCTTTCTCCACTTGGGACGACGATTTTGACGTGGATTTCGGCTATTCGGGCAATGTGCAGTTCGGCTTGGCTGTCCGCAACCCGTCTTATGCCGACCAATCCGGTTCAAACGGCTTTGAAGTGGACAATGACGCTGCCGGTACTGACCTGCAACCGATTACCGCCGCTGTGTTCTCCAACATGACCGTCCTTGGGCCGCGTACCGCCACCAGTGGTAGCATCAACGCCAACTATCAGAACGCCATGCACATCCGCCGCCGCGCCGGTGTCTCCATATTCAACTCGGTGTTCGCCGGTTTCCCGGTAGGCTTGCGCCTCGACGGTTCTACGACCGTGGCCAACTATACTCCGGGTACTTTGGGTGTTTTGGCGAACAATACGTTGGTTGCCATCGGCACCAACTCGGCCACAGCTTCTGTAAACGCGGTTCCTTACGCCGCCACCGGAACTGGCGATGCCACTCCAACCCAAACCTACTGGGAACGCGAAGGGGCTGGCAACACAACCGTGCGGACAAACGCTGCCGCTGGTGCCGCTGCCGCCGAGCCTGACTTTGCCGCCGCCAACCTGAACAAAGCGTGGTTTTTCAATCAGTATGCCATCGGTGAATATCCGGCCAACCCGGCGTTCACAGTGGCTTCGCCGGTTGCGGCTGTCTATACGCATCCCAAGCTGGCACCTGAGTTCTTTAACAAAACGGCCAACCACCGGGGTGCTTTCGGCACCACCGACTGGACGGACGGCTGGACGAACTTCGACCCGATTGATGCCGCTTACTAAGCTTGAATAATAACGGGAAGGCTTGTCTGCAACGGCAAGTCTTTCCGAATTGAATTTGCAAACAAAGCATGAGCGTGATTTTGAAATGTGCGGTGTTGGTTTTGTTGTTGGCTGCGTGTGGCAGCCGCACGAACCAGTATAAACCCGAACAACACCTGAAACCCGAAGCGCAGCAAGCGTTTTTGTACCAAATAAGCCGGTATGTAGCCAAACTGCCCAAAGGCGTTTACCACGAGGGCAAGTTCGACGCACGCTTCGACCGATATTACCGGGAAGAAATGAAAAAATATCGGCTGGAAAGCTATTTCAAAAGCCCGGACGGTACGGTTCACTTCATGGTGTCGCGGCCCGCTCCCAGTCTGTACGAAAAACGAATAGCCATCGGAGGCTCGGTCAAGTATGATACTAACGGCGGATTGACTGCCTACGAAGAAGTGTTCAGAACGTGGAAAATGAAGCCGGACGTGCTGGCGCAAAAAGGCGGCGTGCTGTTTGAGACAATGGTCGAGACGGGCAACGTGGAAGCCTACTTGCCACAGAACACGCAAGAGGAATGGGTCGAGTTTCCGGACAGCCGGACGTACTTTGATGTGGCCGCCCGCCGTTGGAAGGTGAAGGGGCAGAATGATTCGCTCAACTACCACACGTTTTGAAAATACTTGTCCGAAAAAAAGAAGTGCCAAAGACACGCAACAGTTAATTTTTAGTTTTGAATATTTCTCCACTGCAAAAGCCGGGGCATCTTGTCCCGGTTTTTGTTTTTGGGTGGGTGTCGTTCCAACAATTCGTGCCGCCGCAAGTTGTTAGTGCTGAATGCGGATGAGAGCATCGTTTTAGGCGATTTTTGCCTAAAACGCCGTGGTGTATATCCGTAAGCGTGCTTCAGGTTGTTCTCCTGTTTCTTCGCGGCCTCTGCGAAAGTCTTTGCGCCTTTGCGTGAAAAATCTTTGTTTCACGCAAAGGCGCAAA
>JALOMD010000108.1 GCA_025455595.1 Cytophagales bacterium
TAGGTGGCCGCATTCTGATACTGTATCTGCAACCAGCTTGTGGCACTGAAATCCAGCCACTTACTGTTGTTGTTGCCGTCAAAAGCTTTCTCTTTGCCTTCGTTGGGCTGGTTCTCACCTCTGGCGGTAATAATCGGGAAGCTGCCGCTGGCCGCGCTGGTAGTCACGCTCAGGGCGTTGCTCTGGGCCGAGTTGTTGCCCGCCGCGTCGCGTGCCCGCACCGTCATGCTGTAAGCGGTACTGGCCGTAAGTCCTGTTACACTGTACGATGTACTGGTTGAGGTGCCTATTGAAGTACCGTTCCTGAAAATCTCGTATCCTGTAACGCCCACGTTGTCTGTAGAAGCTGTCCACGATAAGGTGAAACCGGTTGATGTCACGTTGGAGGAAGCCAAGCCGCCCGGCACCGTTGGGGCCTGCGTGTCGGCAACGGTTGAGGTGACGGGAGTCACGACGGTGCAAGAGTTCCAACTGACCCAAATCTTGCCGTTGCGGTCCACGGTGAGGCCTTGCACGCCGTGGAAGTTTCTGGCGAAGGTGGTCTGTGCAGTCCAGCTAACGCCGTTGTCGGCAGAATACCAGAGCCGGGCGGCACTTTCACCGTCTTTCGTTCCCCAGATGGCCACCTTGCCGTCGCAAGACGAAACGTGACGGGCATTGAAGTAAGTCGCCGTACTTGTCCAGTTATTTCCCCCATCGGTGGTGTACTTGACACCGGCGTAATCTCCTGCCGCCCAGAGGTTACCGCTACGCACCGGGTCTGCCACCATGCCCCAAACCCAAGCATTTCCGAACGGATGGGTGGCTGCCGTCCAGTTTGAGCCGCCGTCGGTGGATTTGAAGAAACTGTTGCCACGGGCGACGAAATAACGCACGTTTGCCTGGGTCGCGTCACGCTCAATGAAGCAGTTCTGCGGGCTGTAACGGCCGCCGGTAGGCATATTGTCCGGTAAGCCAACGCTGTTGAAGGAGGCCCCGCCGTTAGTGGTGCGGTAAACACGTTGGGCTGGGCTGCCGATCTCGGACAGCACAACCAAGAAGTCGTTCGTGTTGTTAAGCGACATGACCGACTTGATGATACCATCAGTCGAGGCAGGAAGGCCTGAACTGGCCAGATTCGCCTCAGTCCAGTTGGCTCCGCCGTCACCCGACTTGAGCAAGATGTTTCTGTCTTGCGCCTGATTGATACCGGCGATGACGAGGTTGTTGGCATCAGGCCCTTCCATGATGCGGAAACTGCCGTGCAGAAAGTTCATGGATTTGCACGAACTACGGGTGGCTTGGCCGCTTGCCCCGCCGTCGGTGACAATCGCCGAGCCAATGTCGGACGCAGGAATGTAGATGCGGTTCACATCATGGCGGCTGACTCCCACAACATACGCTTTGACGGCGGCAATCCCGCTGCCGTTCGGGAAGTAGCTCCAAGACAGGCCTTTGTCAAAACTCTGCATTGCCGCACCGCCGCCTGTGATGATCCATTGGTTAGGGTCGTTCCCCTTCTGAATCACCTGATCGGTGCCATAGTCAGGGTGGTTCTTGGCCGTCATGATTGCAGCCGTCGTCCAGATAGGCACGTGGGTCGTGTTGAGCGTAGTGGGGCGCACTTCGAAAGTCACGCCGCCGTCCGTGCTGTACCCTTGGCGGTCACCTTGGGTATTCCATGCGCAAGCCGTATTGTCGGAGAAAATCTGCAAGCCGGTGGGGTAGCCGAAGTAAAGGCTTACCGTGTTCGATCTGGTGGATGTGTAGGTGCTGGTATTGTTGTAATCGGTAGCCGTGATGCGAGACACGCCGCCGCCGTCGAAATTGACTTGGGTGCGCGTAATCAGCCCGGCTCCGGCATTCGGGCCAGTCGTGAAACGCTGAATCATGCCCACTTCGCCATGATTGCTCACTTGCGCAAAGGTGTTTCCTCCGTCTGTCGAAACGTACAGCCCGTTATCGGTGCCGACCCAAATCTGGTTGGCATAGGCGGAAATGTTGTGCAGGGTGCGTGCCCTGTTGGAATCAAAGTTGCTGCCGCCCGCCTTTGTCCATGTGCTGCCCCCGTCAGAGGATTTCCAGAGCCAGCCGGTGAGGTCTTTGCGAGGGCCGGCAAACCAAATTTCGTTCGGGTTGTTTGCACGAACCAAGATCGGCGACGAACCACGGAAGCGCGGCGTGTTATGGCCAATGTCGCCGAGCAGCTTGGTCCAAGTAGTGCCGCCGTTAGTGGACTTGTACAGGGCATTGTTGGTAGAGTAATACACCACGTCGGCATTGTCTTTTTGCACCGCCATTCCCATGCCAACTATGTCCCCGTCGGGAATGTTCCAGTTCAGGTAAGTCCAGTTAAGCCCACCGTCATCCGTGCGCCAAGCACCGAAAACGTCGCCGTAGGCGTAGATGCGGCCGTTGTCGGCTTGGGCAAAGCCACTTGTCCAGCCGCCGCCGTCAAGCGGTACGGCCTTGAAGGTCTGGGCTTGTGCCTCGAAAGGCAAAAAGGCGGTACTCGCAGCAATCGCGCAAACTCCCAGGATACGACACATTGTCTGCGTCAGTGAACGCCGTAGGCGCAATTCGAGCGACAAGCCGGAGGGCCTCATTGCCAGTCGGCAACAGGCCGTTGCAAAAGCCGAAAAACCGATGGCTACGGCAAATGGCGAAGACAGGAATTTCTTTTTCATGTTCTTTAGGTTTAGCTAACAGAAAAAAATACACTTCACTGTAGGGGTGGTTAAAAAATGCAAATCGTTGGCTGCCAACTACGGCAACCGCGTATGATTTGTAGCGGCAAAGCGTTTTGAGCAAAAAATGCCTGAAACGCTGGTTTAGACATATAAGTAATTCTGTCCAATCATCAAAGTCTGCGGCACAGACCGGCAGTGTAGGCAACCAAACCGGTATCTGTGAAACACATTGCGGACAGGCGTTTTGAGCAAAAAATGGCCAAAACGCTATAGACATGGTGTATGCTGGTTTTGGGGTTTCAAAAGCGGAACGCCCCGACGAAGGCGGGGATACTATTTTGGCAACCCCGTTTTGTTCTGCGCCCCGATTCAGAAACCCCTTTGAAGCATCACCGATTGAAGCACCGATAATCATCGTTTCACAATCCGCCGGGTCACCAAGCCGCCGCCTGCTTCGACGGTTAGGCAATACACCCCGACGGCGTACGGCGCCAAATCCAATTGTGACCGGTGCGCAATCGCCATTGGCAACCGCCGCCGCCACAAGACACGACCCAGGGCATCCGTAAGCGTCAAGCCCACGGGACGGACGGTGAACAAGTTTACTTCTATCGCCACTTCGCCAAGCGTGGGGTTGGGCGACACCGACACGGTGCCTTCAAAACGTGACAGGGATTCAGTAGCCGTAGGAAGCCCGGTGCCCACCAGCACACGCACCGTTATCGGGTTGCCTTTGCATTCCGACGCGTCCATCGTGCCGTTTGCGTTTTGATCCCTGAAGGGTGTGAAGACATACGTCACACCACCGCCCTGCGTCTCTGACACCACGGTGAAAGGACCCCGGATGCCGGACAAAAACGCCGCAACCTGCGCCGGAGAAACCACTTGGGTCGCGTCGGCAACCGATTTGCCGTCTGCCGTCACGGTGGTGCCGTACGTGAAAGTCTCCACACGCAGGCTGTACGGGGCGGCTTCGGGCAACAAGCCGGACAATTGCACAGTGCCGCCCGAAGGAATTTGCAAACTGGTTCCGGCGTTTGTTCGGACGTTCACCAACGGCACGGCCTCGTCCTTACCCTTGGCCGTGAAGCCAAAGTTGGCCGAAGCGCATTCTTCGATGTTTTTCCAAGCGGCAGGAACTACTACGGGGGCGGTACAGGGTACCACGCCGCACGTAGGCCCGGCTATGGAGTGCCGAATCAGAAGGGTCGATCTGTCATAAACGGCGATGTTGGTCGCTTCGTCTTTCGTCCACGCCGCCGTGCTGGTCAGCGTAAAACAAGCCTGTTTCTCATAGTTCGGCACCAACGGCTGGCCGAAGGGTCTGGCCCTGCCGCCGGGAAATATGTTTACGTTGGGAAAGGAGACTTCCACGTAATACATGTTTTTTCCAACCGGTACCGGACGCGACACCCTTGCACCAGGCGACGTGTAGGTTGTCGTACCAAAGTCGGCTACGTTCGTATCGGTGGTGATAGTGGCCTGAACAATGGCATCGGGGGCTGCACTGAAGTAATACCGAAACGCCATGTCGTTGCGATTGCGGGCCGGCCAAGCCGAGTGGTTCACCACCGTCGCGTTTACACGCAGGGACTTGTCTTGGCAGTTGGTGGAGGTCAGCTTGACGTAGTATTCTTTTCCATCAGGGGTTTCGGTGGGTGCGAAAGCGGGCAGCGCGGCATTGCACGAACCTGCCTCCAGCATACGCGCCAGGCTGCCGGTTATGCCCACTTGGTAGTTTGGCCCGATTTCATGGTTGTTGCCCGAATAGTCCTGCGGCTTGAACGACCCGTCGTAGCTTGGGCTGGTCACGCCTCCGTACATGACGTGGCGCGGGGGCGTGTTGTTGTAATCCAAGTCGCATACGCCGGGCCAGCCGTCCCAAAACCCCTGCGTAGGCCCGTGCAACACCCAGTTGGGCGAAGGGGTCTTACCCGGCACGTTGATGCCGGTCATGTACGTGCGGTTGGCGGGATTGCTGCCCAGCGTGTAGTCCAGTATGTCTTGGGCAAATTTCACATAGGCAGGCTTGGACGGGTCGTTGGCGGCGGCCACCTTGTCGGCATAAATGAAAAGCGCAAGAGCCGAAGGCTGCATGTTCCCCAGGGTCAGATGGGTAGACCAGCCGTTGGGCATGCCCGATGCGGAAAAGGTAGTCTGCACGGTGCCGTCGGCAATGATGGTGAGCAGCCTCCCGAACGTTGTTCCGTCCGAGCTGCCGTTGGATTCGGTATGCGGCACCACCCTGTCGGGGGACACGAACCGGCCCATCAGCAGGTAGCACAGCGTTTCGGGATTGTAAAACTTGCCCGGCTTGCCCCAATCGTCGCGGGCCTGCACGTAGAACGTTCCCCGCGAGCCGTCCTCAAACAGGGGCGGAAACCGGTTTTCTGGCACGCTGTTATCGGTCAGCTTCAAGGCGCGGCTCAAGAAATCCTGGTTGGCGGGCAACGAGGACGCATAATTGGGGTTCTTCTTCAGTTCGGCGGCGTGCAGCCACAGGGCGGCCCAACACCGGTGGATGGTGTTCTGCCAGAACCGGAACTGCTTGCCGTCCCAGTATCCGCCCGCAAAATCGCTGTCCACCAAGTCGCCGTTCCGGTTTTTGAGGTAGCCCCCTCCGATGTACGTATTGGAAAAGGCGAAAAGCATTTTGGCTTTTTCGAGCAGTTCGTCGGCATAAGCGTTGTTGGTGCCGTCGCGGAAGACAACCGAGGCCGCCGCCATGGCCGCCGCCACGCGGGCCACGGTCGCCGTGGCCGGTGCGTCTTTGTCGGCGAAATAAACGGGTCGCTTGTAGTCGGCACTACGGGCACTTTTCAAGGTCAATTCGGCCACTTCGTGGGGCGTGGACAGATATTCTTGCTCGTTAAGCGTGTTTTCGGGCCGTTCGGCAAGGGGCACGCCCTTGTATCGGTTAGGCCCCGTGTTAGGCCCCGCCGACCCGCCCACCACTGCGTAGAGGCGGTACTTGGACACGTCGTTGGGGTTGGTGGGGTCGTAACGGAAAGCTTTCAAAAAATAGTCGTTGATCCATTTGAGGTTGGACTTCAGGTATTTGACTTCGCCGCTGCGGGCATAGCCATCCGGATACTCAATGCCGCCCCATGCCAACATCACAGCCGCATTGGCCATGCCGGGCATCCACTTGGGCGGGTCACCGGCATCAAACCAACCGCCGTCCAACAGGGGCGTGCCGTCGGACCGGGCACGGCCGGGACGGGTGTCCGGGTCGGGTGCCAAAGCGGTGTTCAGCGTGTTGCCGTCGCTGAGGTACGAGTCGCCTCGCCAAGCGATTCGGTTGGGTATTGGGGTGCCGTCGGGCAATGTCACACCTTCGGTTATTTTGCCAGCCCGCGAGGCATCCAGCATCCAGAGTGTCTTTTGCAGGGCATCGCCGTACACGGCGCACGGGTAAGTGTTTTTCGGGGCTTTGGCTTCGTAACCGCCTGATGTCTTTCCGTTGCGCGGCAACTCGCGTCCGGGCAGGTTCGGCTTCGGTGTCATGCCAGCCCTTGCCGGGATTTCGCGTGCGTCCCGATGAGGCCCCGGTTCGGCACCTGCCGGGAAGGACGCAACCAGCCATGCAAGTACGCCGCACACCATCAGGCGGCGGAGGAGATTCGCTTTTGGTGACCGGGCAAGCGTTTTGCTGTGGAGGCGTTTTGGGCTTTTTTTGCCTAAAACGCACAGCCAAACGCTGTGCGGGATAAAAGTCAAATGATTGAATGTATAGCTGGGCAACATGGCTTTCTTAAGGCAAAAGGCTGCTGGATGAAGGTTCTAAAGCATTTGGAAGCAGGAATCGAAAACTACGGTCATAGGTGTAGCCGTGCGAAACCACAGGCTTCACAAAACAAGGCGTTCGCATCCGAACCAGACATTCAAGAAGGGTCGGTTCGGAGTTGAAAATCCCGAATAGCGGTGTGTTGATTCTTAGCGCATTCCCGGTTCCGGAACCCGTGCGGGTTTCGGAACGATTGTCCGCCCGGAAACAGTTTTGGCTGTTTTCTGCCCAAAACGCCTTTCAGGCATTGGGCATTCCCCGGCTGGTGCGCAGGATTTTGAAATCAGGAGACAAGAAACCGGAGGCGGGCTTCAAACTTCGCCCGTCCCCGGTTTTGGCGCAGATACCTGGTCAGATACTGTTTGAATTACCTGTACCCCGGATTTTGGCAAAGGTTGGGGTTCTGGTTTCGGTCGCGTTGAGGAATCGGGAACCGCGTCCAGTTGGGATCGAAATCTATGTTGTACTCGCTTTTCAGGAAAGAAGCCAATCGCTGGGTACGCACAAAATGGAAATAAATGTTGGGTTCCATGCCCAGTTCACTTCGTCGTTCGCGCATCAAATCCCTGAAAAACACCTCCCGGTCGGTGGAAACGGGCTTGTCAGGGAGTTTGGCCCGGTTGCGTACGGCGTTCATCTTCTGGTAGGCCAGCGGGGCGTTTCCGATCTCGAAGAGTATTTCGGCATGATTGAGCAGCACTTCGGCGTAGCGCATCATAGGAATGTTTTGCGGATTGAGCAAATCGCTGGGACCCAACTGCGGCCCCCGCCAGTATTTGGTTGAGAAGGCGTTCTTGGCTTCGGAAAAGACACCGGGCATTTTGAAGGTGTCTTTCATGTCCTCGCCCTTGTATTTTTCGCTGGCCATCAACACCAGTTCGCGGCGGCGGGCATCGCCCGGCTCAAACGAGTCGGCGTACTTTCTCGTGAACGAGAAGCTGCCCCATCCGCCGCCGGGGGCGAAATTGCGATCTGCATCACCGGGAGCGGTGAGCTTAGGCATCAAAGTGCCTTTGTTGTAGTTGCCGCCCCAGTTGAAGTTATTGTCTTCGCGGAACTGAATCTCGAAAATGGACTCCTTGGAATTCTCCTTGAACCGAGAGAAAGGGTCGCGCACCTCGGGCATCAATCCAAACTCGCCGAGGGCATCCAGATCGTTGACTGCTTTCAAGGCTTCCGGCCATTT
>JALOMD010000109.1 GCA_025455595.1 Cytophagales bacterium
GGGCGGGGGCAAGCCCCGCCCCTACAGTCGGTACGTTTTGGGCAAAAACGGCCAAAACGGAAAATCTTAAACAGTCACAATTAACAATCAGCCATAAACAATCAATCACGTATGCAAAATCCACCCATTTTTGAGCAAGCCTTTCAAAAAGGCCATACGGAGAAAGTTAAGTTCGGGAGGGAAAAATACGAGCTTGCTTTTTATGTATACCATTTGGGGGATATTAATCTGCCTACCGGAAAAATTATTGCCTGCGATGCGTTTATTCTTCATAATGAACCTTTTGTAGCGCAATTTCCAACAGGTCAGTTTCCAGTAGAATTAGCTGTTGCCCGACTGAGCAATGGTGACGAAAGAGTGGCTTTTGCGCGAATAAAATTTTTAGAAAACACAGTAGCAACATGGAAAATGGCTACAACTCAAGAACAGCGCATAGAAGATTTAAAAGAGGGGCACATTTTCGGCTATGGCGTTGATTCAGGCACGGGTTGCTTTCTGGATGAGGCCGCTTATCCGCTTTATGAGAAAGCGAATGAAGACTTTGAAAGCATCAATCGGAAACTTACTGAAACGTATCAACATACTTGGACTAAATTACTTTTGGAAACGGAAGATATGTCGGTGGCGATTTTTTCATCAGGCGTAGGCGACGGATTGTATGCTTCTTATATCGGATATGATGACACAAATCAAATTGTCGAATTAATTACAGATTTCTATTTGATTCCTTGGTTAAAAAAACCGGCTATGCCTCTACCATAATCATAATGGTCGGAAAAGATTACCAGAAAATATTTCGCGATTCAAAATATAGCTAAAGTATGTGATTTGTGTCAATGTTTTGGGCGAAAATTGCCTGAAACGCCGGACCACCGAGGCCTGTGGCACACAGGCCTGATGTTTCCCCGCGTGGTTGGCCTGTGTGCCACAGGCCTCGGTGGAAGCGGCTCATTTGACGGCTGACAAAGCTTTTTTTGACACAAATCACGTACTTTAGCTATAGTATCTTTCAAAGAAGCGAAAGCCCAACCATTTAACTATTAAACTATTCAACTATTTGAATCTCTTCCAATTCAATTACGAACAACCATTGACGCTGGAATCCGGCGAAGTGCTACCGCGTTTCAATTTGGTGTACGGAATTGCCGGCACACTGAACGCAGCGGCGGACAATGTAGTGTGGATTTGCCACGCCCTGACGGGCAACGCAAACCCGTACGAGTGGTGGGGCGGACTGGTGGGCGAAGGCCGGTTTTACAACCCCGACGAGCATTTCATCGTCTGTGCCAACATCCTCGGCTCGCACTACGGCTCGCTGGGGCCTTTTTCGTGGAATCCCAAAACCAACGACCGGTATTACCACGACTTTCCGTTCGTCACCGTCCGCGACATGGTAAACGCGATGGATTTTCTGCGCGAGCATCTGAAAATCAGTAAGATACACACATGCATCGGCGGCTCGCTGGGCGGGCAGCAGGCATTGGAATGGTCTATTTTGCAGCCGAACCTGATTGAAAATCTGGTCTTAATCGCGACCAATGCGCAGCATTCGGCGTGGGGCATTGCGTTCAACGAGTCGCAGCGGATGGCGATTGAAACCGACCCGACGTGGAAAGAACGCCGCCCCGACGCGGGCCTCAACGGCATGAAAACCGCCCGCTCGATTGCCCTGCTGTCATACCGGCACTACGAAACGTACGTACACAAACAGACCTCGCCCGACGGCAACAAACAAGACGATTTCCCGGCCTCGTCGTACCAACGCTACCAAGGCGAAAAGCTGGCCAAGCGGTTCAATGCTTTCAGCTACTGGGTGCTGTCGAAGGCGATGGATTCGCACAACGTGGGCCGGGGACGCGGCGGCGCGGAGGCGGCGTTGCGGCAAGTCAAATCCAAGACGCTGGTGCTGGGCATTTCAACAGACATTCTGTTTCCGACAATCGAGCAAAAATTTCTGTCCCAACACATTCCCGGTGCCGTTTACGCCGAAATGGAATCCATCTACGGCCACGACGGTTTTTTGGTCGAATACGAAGCCTTGGGTCGCGTTTTGAGAGAATTTTACGAAAAATCAGATACAAAAATACCTGTCACAAAAGTGTAGCAATCCATACACTTGCGAAGTTTTTTCTGTAATTTCCTGTATTTTTACATAAAATCTTTATGAGCCACTCGTCCAAATTCATTAAAATCACTACCGGAAATTATCTTGTTTTCCACGGTTACGATGAAAACAATCAAGAAATCACCGAGGAGGTAAAAACAGACGCGCCGATGGTGAAATCAGTGGCCGTGGAACGCATTCAGTCCGTCAGTGAAAAATACGTTTTGGTGAACGGCCCGCACGGCAGGCAGTTCTATTGGGAATACGAAGAAGATTTTGAAGGCCTGAAGCAAACACTGGAAGCCAACGGCTTGTTGCTTTCCTGAAATACAAGCCAGCCGTTTTGAGCAATTATTGCCCAAAACGCTGTTTTCACTCATTGCACAACCGGATGGTACAAATGAAGTTTCTGTTCTACCTTGCTTTTTTTCTATCGGCATTGGAAACAAACGCCCAGTCTGAACACGAAATCATGCGTGTGATGCGGCAATGGGCGGATGCCTATGTCAAACGTGACGCGGCTTTTTTAGAGGAGGTCATGGACGACACTTGGACTTTTGCAGGCGGAAACAATTTCAGAATCAACAAGAAAGACGGGATAGAAGCCTTCAAAAAAGACAGGACACGTTATCTGTCAATTACCTATCGCAACGAGCAAGTGAAAACGTACGATAATACAGTAGTTGTAACATTGGAAGAAGAGATAAAATTACAGGAAACGACTGGAGACACAACCACAATCCGGTCATTGGTCACTGACGTTTTCATCAGACGGAAAGGCGGCTGGAAAGCTGTCGCCACCCATAAATCTCCCGTCAACAGTACGAATTAAAGTATAGAAAAAAATCAACAGCAATCGACAAAGCCTGTCACCAAGATGACCAAATGCTTGTAGCTTTGTTGGCGTTTCGAGCAAAAAGCACCCAAAACGCCAAATCGTAAACTGTAAACGAATCAAGAATGCACAAGAAATTACGCATCGGTCTGTTTGGTTTTGGTGTAGTGGGCCAAGGGCTTTACGATATCTTCACGCACACGGAAGGCTTCAATGCCGAAATCGTCAAGATTTGTGTCAAACACCCCGACAAGCCGCGACCGTTGCCTGCCGAACGGTTCACTTTCAATCCCGCCGATATTCTCGAAGACCCGACGATCAATTTGGTTGTCGAGATGATCAATCACACCGGCGAGGCCTACGAGATTGCGAAGACGGCCTTGCAACGTGGCAAAACAGTGGTGTCGGCGAGCAAGAAAATGCTGGCCGAAAACCTGGAAGAACTGGTGGACTTGCAGCACCAACACAACGTGCCGCTGCTGTACGAGGCCGCCGTGTGCGGCAGCATTCCGATCATCCGCAACTTGGAAGAATATTACGACAACGAGTTGTTGTATTCGGTGAGCGGCATTGTCAACGGCACTTCCAACTACATTCTCTCCAAGATTTTCCGGGAAAACCTCGACTATGCCACGGCCTTGCGCCAAGCCCAAGACGCGGGCTTTGCCGAAACCGACCCTACCGCCGACGTAGCCGGTCTTGACGCATTGAACAAATTGTGCCTGTTGGTGACACACGCTTACGGAATTTTTGTGAAACCGCAAGACGTGTTCAGCTACGGCATCGAGTCGCTTTCGGCACACGACATCCAGTTTGCACGCGAGAAAGGATTGAAAATCAAACTCGTGGCCCAAACCCGCAAACTCACCGACGACACCGTGACGGCTTTCGTCATGCCCCAGTTCGTGCGGCCCGGCGACTACCTCTACAACGTGGAAAACGAGTACAACGGCGTGACGGTGGAAGCCGCCTTTGCCGACAAGCAGTTTTTCATGGGCAAAGGCGCGGGCGGCCACCCGACCGGTGCAGCCGTGCTGTCAGACATATCGGCCTGCCGCTACGACTACCAGTACGAGTACAAGAAGTCGGCGCACCACGCAGGCATTCATTACGCCACCGATGCCACACTGGAGGTGTATGTGCGTTACGAAAACGAAGACGATTTGCAACTGATCGGCTTCGACGACATTACGGAGCGGTTCGAGAATCACCGGTTCCGTTACGTGATCGGAAGCGTATCGCTCCGCCGCTTGGTAGAAATCAAGCGGCGTCTGACAAAACGCAACTTGTTTCTGGTACACATGGAGCAAAAGTCGCTTCCTGCAATAACAAAAGCGGAGCAATCTGCACAAGAGCACTCGGTTTCGGAGACTTTGTAGGGTACTGATACTAAAATAGTCATGAATCTTGCGTCTTTAGTCTTGAGCAAGCAATTGATTGTCAATCACTTATTTTTACTCAAATACGCAACGTTCATTTTGTTTTAGTTAGGAATTTCGCTTCGGTCACTCATAGCGGAAAATCCTTGCGTCTTCGCGCCTTTGCGATTTGTTTTTCACCGCCAAGACGCAAGGGCGCGAAGAAGAAACGTGATTCTGTTTGGCAAATCTGCGCCTAAGCGAAAGTCACAAGCGTTTTGAGCAAAAATTGCCCAAAACGCATGGGTGGGTGCATATTTTGTCAAACACACCCGTCCAAGGTTAAAAACCTGTCCATCCTTCATTATCTTTGTCGCAGCCTCATTCATTTCAATCCATCCTGACAAGCTTTCTTACCGGGCAATTTTCGCCTAATTGTTGCAACGACCGGATGACAATCGAACAACTTCCTGTCTTGGCAACTTTTTAGCCTCACCCGCCGGTTCCGGGATTTTGCATTTTTTTGCCCAAAACGCTTGTTCTGCACTTTCAGTTTGGCAATTGCCAAGCCTGCGGTTATCCGTACAAATACTTGTATTTGCTTCCTCTTTCACTCAAATACCGAAAATTCCACATGCTCGCGTGACGAAAAAGCGTTTTGAGGTTTACTTCCCTCCGCTTTGTGGTATCAAAGAGTAATTTGGCACAAAATGCTGCGTCCCGATGGCCGGCCCATTGTCGTGCAGTAGTCTTTATTTATAATTGTAGCAGGTATTATTACTCACAAAAAACTTCATGCGACTTCGCTCGGCAATCCGATACAATCCGCTTACTTCTGCCATAGCCAAGAGGTACACGCGAGGTATTGCCACCGTTTTCATGTTGCATCGCGTGGCGGAGTTGAACCACCCGCGCCTCACGCCCAACGAAGACCTCAAGGTCTCGCCCGACTACTTGGCGAGAACCATCCGAACCTTGCGTCAAAAAGGATACTCGTTCGTTTCTCTGGACGAGTTGCACAAGATACTTGCTTACAAACGCCCGGCCAAAAACCTGATAGTCTTCACTTTGGATGACGGCTACCGCGACAACCTAACCCAAGCGTTGCCCGTGTTTGCCGCAACCGGTGTGCCGTTCACCGTGTATGTGACCAACTGTTTTCCCAACGGTACGGCCAACCTGTGGTGGTTTGAGCTGGAAAAACTGGTTCGGGAAAACGACAGCGTGAGTTTGGGTGGCCTGGGCCAGTTCCGATTGCAAACGCCCGAAGAAAAATGGCAGGGTTTCATGGAAATCAGGGCGTTGTTCTTGGAAAACAAAATCGGGCTTGACGACATCCGCGCCTACACCGGGCCTGCCGACCCCGCCGGGTTGTGCATGAACTGGGACGAGGTGGCCGAACTGGCCCGGCACCCGTTGGCAACCATCGGGGCACATACCATGTCGCATCCGGCATTGAGTAGTTTGCCAGACAACGATGCTTACAACGAAATCGCCTTGTCCAAGCAAGAACTGGAAAGCAAGCTCAGCCGCAAAATCGAACATTTCGCTTACCCGTTTGGCGAACGAAAAGAAGTCGGCCAGCGGGAGTTTGACCTGACGCAGCAGTTGGGCTTCAAGACGGCCGTCACCACCCGGCCGGGCAATATCTTTTCGGAACATCGTCATTTTTTAACGGCACTGCCTCGAATTTATTTATATGAGAACGCCTACACACTCGAAAAAACAATGTACACCGACGTGCTGTGGGCCAATAAATTGAAAAGAGTCGCGGTTCTCTAACCCACCACCCTCTGATGAAAATATTACACGTTTGCTATGCCGACAACGGCGGCGGTGCCGACAATGCGGCTTTCCGCCTGTGCAAAGCCCAACGCAGCATTGGCATTGATGCTCGGATGCTGGTTGTGAAAAAACGCACCCAGCATTCTTTCGTACAGCCTGCCATTCCGGACTGGCGGCAGTTGGAGTTCAAGATCAGGGATCGTTTGGTGCAGAAAATAGTCGGGCTGATGCCGCTTGCCAATCCGACCATGCACTCGGTGAATGTTTTTCCGAGTTTCCTGCACCGTAAGATAAACCAGTCAGGCGCGGACATTGTGAACCTGCACTGGGTTGGCAAGGAGATGATTAGCATTTCGGAAATCGGACGAATCCGGAAACCAATCGTTTGGACAGTACACGACTCGTGGACGTTTTGCGGAGCGGAACACCATCCGCACGGCTTGCAAGACAACCGGTTCGCAGACGGCTACGAGGATGCCGCCCAGAAGCCGTTCGATCTGAACCGTTGGACTTGGCAACGCAAGGCCGACGCTTGGAAACGGTTGAACCTCCAGGTTGTAGGCCCCAGCCGCTGGATAGCTGCCATGGCGCAAAAGAGCAAGTTGCTGAAATCGCGGCCTGTCCATAATATTCCCAACCCGTTGGATACCAACGTGTTCTGCCCCGGCTCCAAAAGCAAGGCACGGGCATTGTTCAATCTTCCGCTCGACAAGAAAATCGTTTTGTTTGGTTCGTTGCGTTCGGCGCAAGACTCAAACAAGGGAATGGATTTGCTGGTGGCTGCTTTGGGTGTTCTCAAAGAGAAGCATGGTTCGGAAAACACGCTTGCCGTCATATTCGGCATGACGCAAGACGAGGAAACGGTGGACATCGGTTTTCCGAGGCAGTACGTTGGCAAAATCAATGGCGAAGAAAGAATGGCCATGCTCTATGCCGCCGCAGATGTAATGGTAGTACCGTCGCGCATGGAAAACCTGCCCCAGACCGCCACCGAACCCATGGCCTGCGGCACGCCGGTGGTTGGTTTTGACATCGGCGGCATGCCAGACATCATCCGGCACCGTCACAACGGGTACTTGGCCGTTCCGTACGACCCGTCCGACTTGGCAAGCGGCATTGCCTGGGCAATCAACCATCCAGACCACGCCCAATTGTCGGAAAACGCCCGGATGTTTGCACTCGAAAACTTTTCCGAATCAGGCATAGCCAGCCGGTATGTCGCGATATACGAACACCTGTTGTATCCCGACTCAGTAGCCGCGCCGGGCCTGATGCCAATTTTGAACGATGAATGCGTAACATCGAATGATGAATTGACTGAAAATCAAACATCGGCAAGCATTCGAACGCGCAAGCAAAATCTCATTTTGGGATGAGTTGAGGTGTCAGACATCAGTACTTCCCGACAAGGGCATTGCGTCATGCAATGCCCTTGTTTTGTTTCGGTACTGTCGAGGCTGATACCAATCTGGAAGTGGGAATGCGGATTTGGCTTCGCCGAACTCACGTTTCGGAATACAAAATCTGTTGACAGTCAGG
>JALOMD010000110.1 GCA_025455595.1 Cytophagales bacterium
GCCGCATGGCCCGCGCCGCCTTCGAGCAGTTGATGCCACATCGGTACATTCGGCGGGTGATTCAAACCATCCGGTTACATACCGCAACTGAAGTCAGGCGGTTGCAGCCAGTGCTTTCCTGAATGGAATGGAGCCTCCCCAAGCCCCCAGCCCGTCCCCCGCGTTTTTCTCCCCTCTACGAAGGAGAGGGGTTGGGGGTGAGGCCTTTGCCCAAAACGCCAATCAGGAAGACCTGCCTGCCAACTGCCACTGCGAATGCCCGCTTTTTCCTGACCTCTGGCTTCTGGCCTGCATTCACCCTCCTATTTGGAAAGGCTCTGGGGTGAAACAGAGGATGAAAATGCCCAACGTGAGCCAGCCAAGCACTTGGCGGCCGGTGCTGAGGG
The DNA here is from genome assembly GCA_025455595.1 of Cytophagales bacterium. Classification (GTDB taxonomy): domain Bacteria; phylum Bacteroidota; class Bacteroidia; order Cytophagales; family 172606-1; genus Xanthocytophaga. The sequence goes on from JALOMD010000110.1 coordinate 387, forward strand.
GTTCCTCGTACAAGGCGGGCGGATGGTAAACGCCCAGGAAACGCCCCAAAATGAACCCGAACACCAACCAAGCCGAGTAGCCTTTCATGCCCGTGTAGTAGGTGAGCAGCCATTGCGCCGTAAACACACCGATGCTCAACAGCAGCGTGTCGCGGGGGCTGTCGGTCATGCGGGAAAAGGCGAAGTATAGGAACGCAAGGTAAAAAGGCACGCCCGTCCACGGCGACATCGGGATGCCGAGGAAGTCCACCGAGCCGTCGTAACCTACCACGCCCAAGCCGCCGTAGAAAATGTAGGCCGTAAACAACACCGGCGACACCCGGCGGTGGTTGTCGTAGCCGATGAGTCCGTACAGAATATGCCCGCCGTCCAATTGCCCGATTGGAATCAGGTTCAAGGCCGTAAAAAACAACGCCAAGTAACCGGCAAACAACAGCGGATAGTGGAACAACTCTTGAGGATTGGGCACCAAACCGGGGTCTTCGGCCACGTACTCGCGGAAAAACCGCATCATCAGGTTGTCGCCGAGGCGCAGGGAAAAGGCTTGGCTGCGGTCATAAACAACTGGTTTTCCTTCAGCATCCACTTTCGGATAGATGCCCTTCTGCTGCCGCTCCACAAACATCAGCGAATCGAACGCAGTGGTATAGACGTGCTTTTCGTAGTCCAGTCCGTACCGTTGGTATTCGGGATGGATGCGGAAAATGTCGGACTTGGGTGGCAGGTGCGTGTGGGCATACCACAACACACCCAACGCCACCACAAACCCGGCCAGCGGCCCGGCAATGCCGATGTCAAAAAACTGCTGGCGGGTGCGCGGCATGGCTTGGATGCGGATGAACGCCCCCAGCGTACCAATGCCCGGCACCCCGGACGGCAGATACATCGGAATGTAATAAGGCAACGTGGCCGGCACCTTGTGGAGCCGAGCCGCGAAGTAGTGCCCGAACTCGTGCGTGGTCAGGATGCCTAAGAACGGCACCGAGTACCATAGCCCCTGCCAAAGTTTGTCCCAACTCCAGTCGAGGAAATCGTAGCTGGCTGCCATCCAGTCGGCACCTGTCTTTGTGGTGGTGAATAGCGTAAGCACAAACAGCAGCAAATGCAAGCCGTAGCGTTTTGCACGGCTCATTAGCGGCTTGGGGGTTGTTTCAAAACTTTCGTTGTATTCGGACAAAGCTTTTTCTTTAGGTTAAAAGCCCTCACCCGGCCTCCCCAAGGGGAGGGGAAAAAGCGGACAGCAGCAGTTGGCAGGGGCGTTTTGAGCAATTTTTGCTTGAAACATCACTGCCGCCTGCCAACTGCCACTTCCTACCCTTCTCCTGCCCCTTGGGGGAGGCCGGGTGGGGGCTTATTTGAAATAATCGGTGACGGCAAACTGACCCGGCCGGATGTGAACGGTTTGCAAACCGACTTGGGCAGCCCCGGCAAGGTTAGCCGCCGAGTCATCGAAAAACACCGTCTCGTGGGCGGCCAAGCCCGCATCGGCGAGCACGTGCGTGTACACGGCCGGGTCGGGCTTGCGTTTGCCTATCTCGTGTGAATAGTAAACGCCGTCGAAAAGTTCGCTCAGGTCGCTGATATTGTGTTTTTCGCGCAGGTGTCGCCGGATGGCCGCCACGTGGATGCCGTTGGTGTTGCTCAACAAATACAAGCCGTGCCGCTGGCGCAGCAGCCGCAACAAGGCAATCCGCTCGGCGGGTACGCCTATCAAAAGAGCATTCCAAGCCCGGTCGAGGTCGGCATCCGATGCGTCAATTTGGAGCAGTTCGCGCAGGTGGTCGCGGAAACGCCCGTCGTTGCAGTGGCCCGTCTCGTGTTCCTTGAACCAAGCCAAATCCCAAAACTGCCGCAAGTCGTCGGCACTTTGGCGGCCCAACGCGACCAACGCTTGCACGGTGCGGTCAAGGTCAATGTCCATGATTACACCGCCCAAATCGAACAGCAGATTCGGGGCGAGACGGTCGGAGCTGTTTTTCACAGCGGCAAAGGTAACGGTAAAGTCGCTTATCGTTTAACGTTTTGCGTTTGCCGTTTTGGGCGTTTTTTGCTTAAAACGCAAAAGCCCTCACCCTCGGTAACGATTTTGTTGTGTATTTGGCCGCAAGTACGTACTTTTGCAAGCTGAAACCTGAAATAAAAACAAGGTTTTGCGGGCTTGTAGCTCAGTTGGTTAGAGCATCTGACTCATCAAGCTAAAGTTCTTTGAATTTATGAACCGTATTTGTGTTGTTTGTAGCACTCCGATTTTCGGTCAAAAGCAGAAGTATTGTAGCAATACCTGCAAGCAGAAAGACCATTATCATCGAGTCAAAAGCCAAACAAACACCTATCATTCCCAAACATTACGTTCTATCTCGCGAAAAGCCAAGCTAGTTCAAATGTTTGGAGGAGGTTGCCAAAAGTGCGGTTACAATGCTAACCTTTCGGCTTTGCATTTTCACCACAAAAATCCCACGAGTAAAAGTTTCAAACTGGATGCTCGTGTGCTATCTAATAAAAAGTGGGATTGCATTGTCGAAGAGGCGAAAAAATGCTGCCTGTTGTGTTCCAACTGTCATTCAGAAGAACATAACCCGGAGTTAAGCATGAATAACATTCAAAGAATTTTAGGCGGTGCCGCTCTTGAGGAATCAAGAGACGGAATGGGGGTTAATTCAGGGAAGCCTTAACGGTTCGGCCGATGGTAATCCTGAGCCAAGCCAAGCGAATGGTCGAAAAAGTAGCTTGGAAGGTGCAGAGACTAAGAAGTGAGGAGACCTACCGATACGCTTCTGCCAACGCCCCCCGCCCCACCCCCGAAACGCTTCGGGAAGGGTGGTGAGATAGTCCAACTACTTCGGGAAACCGGAGGAAAGTGAATCAGAGGGTCCCTGGTTCGAGCCCAGGCTGGCCCACCCGCAAGAAAAAGGCTGTGACGCAAAATGTCACAGCCTTTTTCGTTTTGGGCAAAAATTGCCCAAAACGCCAATAAACGAACCGATAATTGCGTATTTGAAAGCAATCAGCTAATCGGTAACTAACCTGCTACCCAAGACCAAAGACCCAAGACTCATGACTTTTCAGTATTACACACTGCGCACCACCAGCGACTGATACTCGGGATGCTGTTTCAAATAACCGGCCACATAGGTGCAATAGACTTCCACTTTCAGGTTCTGGTCTTTGGCATAGTCCAAGGCGTGTTTGGCCAAGGCCGAGGCGATGCCCTTTCCTCGTCCGGCTTCGGGTACGAATGTGTGCGTCAAGGCCAGATGCCCGTTGTGCCAGCGGTAGTCGAGCAAGGCTGTCTCGTTGCCGACCGGAACCTCAAACCGGCTTTCGGCTTCGTTCATGGAAACTGTCATGTCGTGTTTCGGAAATGCTGATTGCAACGAGAAATATTTTCAAAGTTTGTGCCTGCTGATGCGTTTTGGGCAAAAATTGTCTGAATCAGGATTTACAGAATTGACAGGGAAAACAGGATTTTCTTCTTGCATCTTAATCCTGCCTTTCCTGAAAAGCATGGTTCTGACAACAAGCGTTTTAGGCAATTTTTACTCAAAACGCTTGTTTTTATTCCCTCATTCTTTCATTCAATCATTCAACATTGGATTTCTCGGTCAATTCCTCGTGCGGATGAAAATCAATGGGATGGAAAGGCGAGTTGCGGTTGTGCAGCCGGATGGCCCGTACCGACAGCCACAGGCCCATGCCCAAAGCAAAAAGACCGCCCACGGCCATGAACGGGTAGTTCTCGAGAAAGAAAAAGAAATCGTAGAGAGCGTGCAGCAGCGTGGCCCCCATCAGCCCGGTGAATTTGTAGATGCTGATGTGGTACTGGTGCCTGAACTTGGCCAGCCCGACGAAATAGCCCATGGCCACGGCAAAAGTGGCGTGGGCCGGCACGGCGGTAAACATCCGCAAAATGGCCACTTCCAGCCCGCCGTCGGTTACGTAAAAGAGGTTTTCGAGCGTGGCGAATCCCATTGCAATCATCACGGCGTAGGTGATGCCGTCGAACGGCTCGTTGAATTCCTTTTTCGGGAAAGCAAAGAGAATCAGGAAGATGTACTTGCTCCATTCTTCGGTAAGGCCCACCGCAAAAGCGTGCCAGAACGGCCGCGACACATCGCCGCCGAGTTGCAGGCCGGTCAGCACGCTTAGGAATCCGTACGCAAACTTGCCTGCTTCTTGCAACAGAATCGCCACCACCACGCTGAGGGCACCCAAAAAGAACGACTTGACCAACAAGTGCAACGGCTCCTTGTCGAGTTTGTCTTTTTCGTAAATGAAAATGGCAATGGCCAATCCGGGTGCCACTGCCAATGCGAGTAGAATGAATATCATGGGCCTCCCCCAACCCCCTCCCAAGGAGAGGGGGCTTTTTTTGAAAATATGGTTTCCTACGATTTCCAGCACTCTCCCTCTCTTTGAGAAGAAAAAGCCCCCTCCCACGCCTATTGCGTGGCAGGCTTGGGAGGGGGTTGGGGGAGGCTTCTACTTCCTGTTCAGCAGTTTGTTGTAGCGGGCCGGGTCGTTGAGGACATCAATGGCCGCTTTCAGTTCCTTGTCGTTGTCGAACGACGATTCTTTCATGCCTTTTTCCAAGAAGTAACGCGCTGCAATTTCTTCCTCCAACGCCTCGCGGACATCGGCCTTGAACTTCTGCAAATCCGAATCCTTGTTGTGGTAGATTTTGTTTTTCAGGGCCTTGATTTGCTCCTGAATGTCTTCGTAGTATTTCTCTTTCTTGGCGTGGGCAATCAGGTCTTCGACGGTTTTTTCCACTTGGGTGGTGTAGTCGTAGTCCTTGTTGGCCAGCCACTTCACGAATTCCTGGTACTCGGCCTCGGTCATCTTGAAATCGCGGGCCGATTTCGGGCTTGGGTGTTCGGCGGTGTATTTGTTGGCGTATTCGAACAACAGGTTTTTGTTGTCGAGGCTCAGCAAAATGGGCGGAATCATGCTTTTTTCCACTTCAACGTCGGGCGAGATGCCGCCGCCGTCGTAAACGGTGCGGCCGTTTTTGGTACGGAAGGCCACCCGCAGCGAGTCGGCGATTTTGCCGACGCTACCGTCTTCGTTGCGGTGGCTGTAGTCAATGGCTTGGATGCAGCGGCCACTGGGAATGTAGTATTTGGCCGTGGTCACTTTCAGTTGCGAGTTGTACGACAGCGGCCGCGTGGCTTGCACCAGCCCTTTGCCGTAGGTGCGCTGGCCCACCAGCACGCCCCGGTCGTAGTCCTGAATCACACCCGACACGATTTCGGCAGCCGACGCACTGCGGCTACTGGTGATGACGGCAACGGGAATCTCAATGTCAACGGGTTGTTCGGGGGCGTTGTAGGTTTTGTTCCAGTCGGTCACTTTGCCTTTGGTGCTCACGATTTCGGCATCTTTCGGCACAAACAAATTCGAGATGCTGACGGCTTCCATCAGCAGCCCGCCCGGATTGTCACGCAGGTCAAGCACTATTTTCTTCGCGCCTTTGCCTTTCAAATCCATCAAAGCGGTTTTCACTTCGCGCACGGCTCCCATCGTGAATTCTTCCAAGTAGATGTAGCCGATGTCGCCGGTGACCATGCCGTAGTAGGGCACGCTGTTGATTTTGATGTTGTCGCGGGAGAGCGACACATCAAGGCTTTTTTCTTGTCCGTAACGTTTCACGGTCAGTTTCACCGGCGTGCCGGCTTGGCCGCGCAGCAGTTTGTTCACGTCAAGGTAGGTTTTGTTGCGCAGGTCAATGTCGTCGATGCGCGTGATTTCGTCGCCCACTTTCAGGCCGGCGCGGGCGGCGGGCGAGTTCTCGTGGGGCATGATCACGTAGGTGCGACCCAGCCGCGTGCCCACCACGGCCCCGATGCCGCCGTACTGCCCGGTGGTCATGGTGCGGTAGTCTTCGATTTCGTCTTCGGGAATGTAGTCGGTGTAGGGGTCAAGCGACTTAAGCATGGCATCAATGCCCACTTTCATCACCCGGTTGGGGTTCACTTCGTCCACGTAGAAGTTGTTCACCTCGCGGAACAAAGTACCGAATATCTCAAGGTTCTTGGCGATTTCGAAGTAACGTTCGCCCGGATCGGTGAAGGCGAAACCACCGAGCAAAGTGACCGGAACGGCTACGAACAGCAGGATTTTCCGAAATTTTGGCATACTGGCAGAAATTTAATTTTGAATTACGAATTCAGAATTTTGAATGAATGGGGGCGTTTTGGGCATTTTTTGCCTAAAACGAAATTGTCCGAACTGTGATTTTAAAGTGATTTTCGTGACAAGCATGATTGGAAAAGTCATGTTCATCAAATTAATCATATTGAAATCACAGTTCTGACAAACAGCGTTTTAGGCAAAATTTGCCCAAAACGCTTTCTTGCCGTTGGCTTTTCGTATTGGTTTTTCCAATTGGCGAAAAAGCCTTAAAAATTAGTGAATATTCAACGAAAAGACAAAGAATAAATTGTCAAACTGTTTCGGAACCGGATGAGCGGCTGGTTTCGTCGCGCCATTTTTGCCAAACGGCTTTGAATTTTCGGGTCAGCACGTCGGAAGGCAGCACTTCGCGGCTGGTGTACAGCACGGCGAAGCAAAGCGGCAGTTGGTGTGGCGGCAAGCCGACGAGCAGTTGGTGTTTGTGCAGGCGGTAGATTTCGCGCAGGCGGCGGCGGATGAGGTTGCGGCGGTTTGCCCGCTTGAAGTTGCGCTTGGAAACGGAAAAAAGAATTTGCGGATAGGCGACTGGCACCGCGCCGTCTGGTTGGGCCGGGCGGGGCAGGAATTGCAGCCGGAACGGGTACAAATAGACCGAGGAACCTTTGGCGAAAAGTTCCTCGATCAGTTTCTTGCTGTGAAGCCGTTCGGCTTTGCGCAGGTTTCGGTTGGGAGACAGCGTTCTTGGTCTTGGGTCTTGGGTCATGGGTCTTTGGTCAAAAAGTTGCACCTTGGGTTTCACGTTTTTCGACCCGCTAATGACCAACGACCAAAGACTAATGACTCATCACGCCTTGTGGCGGCGTTCGTCGGACACGGTCAGTTTTTTGCGGCCCTTGGCGCGGCGGCTGGCCAGCACGCGGCGGCCGTTGGCAGTTGCCATCCGCTCGCGGAAGCCGTGCTTGTTTCTTCTTTTGCGCACCGAGGGTTGATACGTACGTTTCATGGCGAATTAAGCGATTGATATTTTGAATGGATACGTTTTCGGAAAAACAGGGCTGCAAAAATAGGGAGAAGATTTGAAACCGCCAAAACCGAAGTG
>JALOMD010000750.1 GCA_025455595.1 Cytophagales bacterium
TTCAGAAAGTTAAAATATTCTCTTGAGTACAAGCCATTAATATTCCAATGACATTATTAGCCAATTTCTGACTCGACCATTACTTTTTTAGCACTACCAAAATAATCACTAAAAGCGTCTTTAAGAAATTGGGGTTTTGGACTTAGGTTAAAGTTTGTTTTGTACTTTCACGATTGGTATTTAATCGAGGGTTTTGGGCTTACAAATTCCCGATTCATTAAAACCGTAAAACTTTACACGCAGTAGTTCTTTACTTCCACGCTGTACAAAAAGCCGGTTCCAATCGTTTTTTAGAATCATCAGAACCCTTTTTGAAGCCCACCAACCACAGCAACAGCACAATTGAAACACCTCCTCACCCGCAAACGCCTCCTGCGGTTTTTCCTGTACACACTTTTGCTGCTTGTTGTGGCGGCGGCTGCGCTGTTCAGTCCCGTTGACCGCACGCCGTACCGCCAAATGCCTTACTACGAGGCGTTTGGGGCAAAAATAGCCGAATTGCCGCCGCCCGCGTCGCCCGGCACCGACTCCCTGCGCGTGGGTTGGGCCAAAGTGAACATCACGCCCGGCAAGCCGCAGCCCACGGCGGGCTACGGACAGCGTTTCGGCAAGCCCTACACGGCCGTCCACGACTCCATTTGGGTGCGGGCATTTGTGTTCGACAACGGCACCCAACGCGCCGCCTTGATCACCGCCGATTTGCTCATCATTGCCCCGGAAGTGACCAACGCCCTGGCCCGGCGGCTGCCCGAAATCGGGCTTTCCATAGAGCAAATCTATTTGTGCGCCACGCATTCGCACAACAGCATCGGGGCGTGGGCCGACAAAACGGTGGGCCGCCTCATTGCCGGCAAATACGACCCGGAGATTGTAAATTTCCTGGCCGACCGTTTTCTGGCGGCCATTCGCGAAGCCGACCAACGCAAACGCCCGGCCACGCTGGGCATGGCGGCGTATCCGGCGGGTGAACTGGTTCACAACCGACTGCGCAACCACCACCCCACCGACTCGCTGCTGCGGGTGATGAAAATCCGGCAAAACACCGGGGCGCAGGCGGCCATCGTGTGTTTTGCGGCCCACGCCACCATGATTTCCGACCAAGACATCCGCCTCTCTCGCGACTACCCGGGCGTGTTGGTGGACACGCTGGAAAAACTGCAAAGCATTGATTTTGCGGCGTTTGCAGCCGGGGCCGTCGGCAGCCAAAGTGCCGAGACACCGGGATTGGAAGGCTGGGCGGCTCTACGGAAAGAAGCCGGGGCGTTGGCGGAGAAAGTCGCCGCCGGTTGGGACAACGTGCAAACTTCGCCCACGGCGATGCTGCGCACCGTGTCGTTGCCGCTGCTGCTGCGCAGCCCGCACTTCCGCGTGGCCGAAAACTGGCGCATCCGCCCGTGGGTTTTCTACTGGCTCTACGGCGACTATCCTTCCGTAGCAAAAGGCCTGCGCATAGGCGATGCCGTCTGGGTCGGCCTGCCCTGCGACTTTTCGGGCGAACTCACGCCGCTGGTGCAGCCCTACGCCCAGTGGAACCGTCAGCCGCTGTTCCTGACCAGTTTCAACGGCGGCTACATCGGCTACGTCACCCCGGATGCCTACTACGACTGGCCCACCTACGAAACCCGCGACATGAACTGGTTCGGCCCGTATAACGGGGCGTATTTCGTGGAAGCGGCCCGCGCGGTAAATGCGTATCTGCGGAAATGAAATAATGTGAAGAAGTCGTGAGTCTTGTATCTTTAGTCTTGAGAAAAAACCGATTGCCAGCAGACTAATTTTTTAAATACGTGCTTTGCATTCTGTTTTTGGGAAATTTTCAAATCTGATGTGGTTGGAATAACAGGCGTTTTGTGCAAAAATCGCCCAAAACGCTTGTCTATTGTGTTATTCGAGCCTTTGGGTTAGGTCAGACGCGTACTGACCTGCGTACAATAGGCGTTTTGGGCGATTTTTGCTCAAAACGCCCGGCAAATCGGATTGTTTGCCAACAGGCAGCCATTCAAAACTGCTCAGAAAACCGCCTGCGCAATGGCTTTCACCGGGTCTGATTTGCTCATCGTGTAGAAGTGCAACACCGGCACGTTGGCATTCATCAGTTCGCGGCACTGGGCCACGCACCATTCGATGCCCACTTGTTTCACGTCCTTGTCGGTGGCGCAGGCTTCGACGGCCCGCACCAAGTCGTCGGGCAAGTCCAAGTGGAAAATGCGCGGCAGCACGGTAAGCTGCTTCTTGGTGGTCAACGGTTTCAGGCCCGGAATCACCGGCACGTGGATGCCCGCCTCGCGGCAACGGGTCACAAAATCGAAATACTTGCGGTTGTCGAAGAACATCTGCGTGACGATGAACTCGGCACCCATGTCCACCTTCATTTTCAGGTACTTGAGATCAACGTCAAGGTTCGGGGCCTCGAAGTGCTTTTCGGGGTAGCCGGCCACGCCCGCGCAGAAATCGGTCGGGTACGACTCGGTTTCTTGGTGCAGCAGCATGCCCCGGTTCATGTCCATTACCTGTTGCAGCAAATCGGAGGCGTAGGCGTGGCCTTTGTCTTTCGGTTTGAACACCCCGGCCGATTTCTCCGGGTCGCCGCGCAGCACCAACACGTTGTCAATGCCGAGGTAGTGCAAGTCCACGAGCATGTCTTCGGTTTCGTCGCGGGTGAAGCCGCCGCAAATGATGTGCGGCACGGCATCCACGCGGAACCGCTCCATGATGCGCGAACAAATGCCCACCGTGCCGGGACGCTTGCGTACCGCCACCCGCTCAAGCAGGCCGCTGGGGTGCTGCTTGTCAATCACTTCCTCGCGGTGGTAGGTTACGTCAACGAAGGGCGGCTTGAATTCCATCAGCGGCTCAATGGCGTTGAAGAGGATTTGGATGCTTTCGCCTTTCAGCGGTGGGATGATTTCAAATGAGAATAAGGTTTTTCCGTCGGCTTGCCGGATGTGCTCGGTGATTTTGGTCATGTCGTGGCGGGATGAGTCTTGGCTGCGGGGCGTTTCAAGAAAAAATTGCCCAAAACGCCCGGCAGGAATACGAATAGCGTATGTCGGGCTGCAAATTTACGGCTGTATCGCCGATTTTTCATGGTTTCGGGCTTTTTTGTCAGAACTATGACTCATAAGTACAAAGTCGTTAGTAGTCAGTCGTTAGTGATCAGTTAAAATACACTGTAGCAAACTGAAAGTCAGGCACTTGTAACGCTTTTTTTGCGCATCAGAAATTCAGAAATAATGAGAACTGATTTCTTTCAAGCACTTAAGATTCACGGTTCTGACAAAGGCGTTTTGAGCAATTTTTGCCCAAAACGCCGTTCACTTTCTTCCGCATTCGGCACTCTGACCGACGCATTCGTCAGTATTTCGTATTGATTTGGTTGAACTCGATGAGATAGCCGTCGGGGTCGGCGATGTAGATTTGCTTCACGCCGTCGAAACGTACTTGCGGGTGGTAGGAGATGTTGCGTTTTTTGAGGTAAGCCTCGGTTTGGTCAATGTTTTCGACGAACACGGCAAAATGGCTGCCGTTTCGGTCGTTCACCACGGGTTGGGTGCGGCC
>JALOMD010000751.1 GCA_025455595.1 Cytophagales bacterium
CGAACGTACTGATGGGGCAACAGTTGCTCGAACGCCTCGCGGGCTATGCGACACTTGGCCTGGAAATCCGCTTCGCTTAGGCTGGCGTGATGGGCGGCCACTATTTCTCCTACCTTGTCTATGTCGCGGAAAGGGACAAAGACACAAAAGTCTTCCCAGCGCATTCCATTTAGCATCGGCAGTACGAGTTTGGTGTCCGCCATGACCGGAATGCGACCGGCGGCCAGCACTTCCATTGTCCGAAAATCGGTGTTGGCATCGCCGCGCACGCACAGCAGATAGGCGTTGGATCGGATGGCATCAAGATACTCTTGCCGCGCCTGTGCTTTTGCTTCCAACGACATGCTGAAAAACTCGCCCCTTTCGCGGATATGTACCTGTAGCTGAGGGGCTTCCCGCAAGGCGTTCACCGATGTTTTGCGCACCCACCGGGCAACAACCATGCGAGCTTTCAAGGTCAGGAACCGACACAGAAGGCGGTTTGCGGCCGTTCGTTGCACCAAAAAACCGATAATGGGCAGGTGCTTGGCAACATGGTTGTAAACGTTGGGATAGTTGGTGTTGCCGTCGAAGGCAATGGTGGGCACCGGTGGTTTTTCAAGCAACCGGTACAAACTGCTGATGTCGTATATCCAGTTGGGCATCGGGAAAATCTTGGTGTCCGCTCCTCGGTAAATGGAGGCACCGAACACGATCTCGCCCGGCTGCGGCTCATACTCCAAGCCGCCCGAAAACACGACCACCCGGCGGCCGGTGGCAGCGACGGCCCGGATATACTTGCGGATTTCGCGGGTGCTTATGTGGTCGTACTTCGTCCGGTACCAAAACGACCTTGCTGCCCGCCACTTGGGTGCGATGCGGCGGTAGAGAGGTTGCACTTTGCGCACTATGTCTTTCAGCTTTTGCTTGAGGCCACCGGATGGTTCTGTCTTAACATATGACTGTCCCGGCAGTGTTTCCATGCCCAGATATTCCTTGATTTCGTGCGGAATCACTACGATTTCTCCGGCTTCGGTCGGGTCGGTGTACTCGCAAATCTCCACCCAGTCGGGCAATGTCTCGCGCAGCCGGTTCCAAAACAAAAGCTGCGGCTCGGTGTCCGGGTCGCTTAAGTGCATCAACAGGGGGCAGGGCCTTCTTCCTTCAATGAACAGGCTGGTGTCAACCCATAGTTTGAGTTTTTGCATTCAACATACTTTGAAGATCATCAATCGGTGGTAGCTTAAAAAACGAGGCCAGCCATGCAAAAGGCAAAGTGTCCACAAATAAGTAAGCTGTTGAAATCAAGCATATCATATTGTTTTGCCAAAGGCTAACTACTAATGGCCAAGCACTTACAGCAGAAACTTTGCCATTTGCGGCGGTTGAAAAAATGATGTTGCAAAAATCCGATAGACGAATCTTGAGCAATCCCAACATGCTGTAGAAAAGCCGACACGCCCTGCTTGCAGGCCATCACACAACCAAACGAAACATCCAAAAACTGAGCAGCCGAGTTGCCGGTAGTCGGCGTGTTACGATTGGTCAAGTTATTCACAGCAAATGTAACCTATATTTGTCAATTGCTTTGGGCGTTTTGGGCAAAAAACGCCCAAAACGCCACGGTGCGGAAAACCTTCATAGGGTTTTGAACCCTATGAAGGTTGGTTGGCGGGAGGTTACAGCTTGTAGCCGTGCGCCTCAATGTGGGGCCGCCAAAAGTCAAGGTGGTATTTGAGCCAGCCGTGGCAACCCATGGGCAGTTGCCCGTCTTGCATTACTTCGGTTGGCAGAGGCCCTTCGTAGTCTTCGTGGTACTCGATGGAAAAGTCAAGTGCCTGCTCGCGGCTTGGGATGCGGAAGAACGGATTGATGCGGGGCATCTGGTAGCTCCAGAAAATATCTTCCAAAAACACGTCGCGGCGATTGAACATAAAACTGATCAATTTCCTGAAACGGACGGCGTTGCTGTAGAAAGAGGCCGTCTTGCGCAGCGAAAGCCCGCCGTTTGCCGGATATGCCGCTGTTTTTCTCAGCCCTATCATGCGCCGGTACCACGGCTCGCTTCGCTGCCAAACCGGGTTGAAAATAATACTGCCCACGTAGTCGTAGCCTTGGTCACACCATCCCTTGAGTTTGTCCTCGAACACGAAGGCATCAAGGTGGCAGACAAACATGTATTTGTAGTCGAGAAACGTCTTGTAGAATTCCGGCGACAACATGAGTTTGCTGTATTCGCGCAGCCCCTTCCATTTGAACCGTTTGAACCTGACCGTAACCCGGCCCCGGCAATAGTTTTCATACCAAGTAGCGTCCATGTGCAGCGGCACCACAAATACAAAAGGGCGGTCTTTGAAAACCTTCAGTGCCTGCTCTAAGGAAATGATTTCGTGCTGGTCAGGTTTCTCGGCATGAGTGGGTACAACAATCACAATTTCTTGCATAGCTGATTAGCGGATTCGATGAGTTAAGTACGTGCAATTTCAATGTGCTCATACTAAGGCGTATCATAAAGATTTATTTCGACTGAGGCCACTATAGAAGCAATCACGCAGAAATAATAAAAAGTTCGGATGAGAAGACCGTTTCCATGACGACGGGCTAACTTTTAATGCCCACGCTGACCGAAAGTAAACATGGTGTTTGTTCAGAATTCTTGAAGGGCTTCAAGATGCCGTTTTGGGCAAAAATCGCCCAAAACGATTCGCAAAAAGTTTCAGTCGACCGCAAAAGGGAAGTGTGAACGCGCGTCTGTGCGAGCCACGGCGTTCATCATTTGGCATCGAGCCACACCACCTTCTGTTCCGACTGGTGCGGCCGGGCAATGATGTCGCCGTAGAGGTCGGGGCGACGGGCCTTGCGGTAGCGGTTGCCGCCCGATTGGGTCAGTTTTTCGGGCGTGCAGGTGGCGGCAATCACCTCGTCGCCGAGGGATCGGCATTCGGCAATGATGTCGCCAAACGGGTCGAGAATCATGGAACAGCCGTTTTTGAGCTGGTCGTCGTCCATGCCGATGGG
>JALOMD010000111.1 GCA_025455595.1 Cytophagales bacterium
TCGGATTTGTTTGCGGCGGGCGTGGACATCCACGGCGTACACGACTGGAACGTGGGCATCAAGACTTTTTTGCCGGAATACAACAAACTGGAGTTTCCCGAAAAAGCCCGCCGGGCCTTTGAAGCCTCGCCGCTGTCGTCGGTGGACACGTGGCGGTCACCGGTGCTGGTGATTCACGGCGACGACGACCGCAACGTGGACTTCGCCGAAACGGTGGAACTGGTGAAAGCCCTGCGTAAACGCAAGGTGGAAGTGGAGCAACTGATTTTCCCGGACGAAGTACACAGTTTCCTGCGCTACGCCAACTGGCTGGACTGCTACCGCGCCACGGTGGATTTTATGGAGCGGAAGTTGCGCAAGTGAAGCATTGTGATTTGATTAGAGAAACAAGACTATTACATTTTTCACTATGAGAATGAAAAACAAAATTCCAAAGACAGCAACGGCAATAGGCGTGTTCTTCGTGCTCTTTTCACCTGCGCAGGCACAGATTATTCGCGCCGATGACATTTTGGGAAAATGGGTGACGGCGGACAATTCGATGGAAGTCACTATTTACAAAAGCATTTATTTTTACTACGGAAAAATAACCGCCGTCAACGGTGAACAGCGTGATGTGAATAATCCTGATGCGTCGTTAAAGGACAGGTCTTTGCTGAACCTCGTTGTTTTGCAAGATGTGAAATATGACCGCCGGGAAGAATCGTGGAGCAACGGCACCCTGTATGAGCCACGCGATGGCAAAACCTATCGTTGCCAAATCTCGTTTTTCTCCAGTAACAAGCAAAAATTGAAAGTGAGAATCTTTATGCCGTTTAGCATCAAAGGCCGCATACAAAGCTGGACAAAAGCTAATTAAACCGTGTCATGGTGGATTTCATGGAGCGGAAGTGAAATAAAGTGGTATTACGCAGCGTTTCAAGCGTTTTTTGCCCAAAACGCCTTTTGAGGAAAAAAGTCATTTTCTATAGTGCTTTCTGAATCTCTTCATAACTGCGTGTTATTCTGGAAGAGTCTTGTGACAAGTACGTGTCTGTTCAGGTTGTAGGCAAATCCCTTACTACGGAAAGTCCCCAATTCGTCACAGGAGTCTTCCAGAATTACGTGAGAATGAAAACGTCAAACAATCCCTCTATTTGCATTCCACCTCGAATACAGAGAGATTCAGGAACTTCACCATCTGCCGAAACGCTTCGGGCTTGATGCTCCCCCATCTGCGTATGACTTCACTTTCAGTGAATACGTCAATCAACTGGCACTTGACAAAAGAAGGCAGGTCGTCTTTAGGTGGTTGCGTGAGCATTTCAGGCTGTAGTTGAAAGATAAACTCTTCGTTGCCAGCATTGTGGCTTATCATAACAGCGAGGAACTGGTCTTCTGCCTCTATGGCGGCTTGACTACTGAGGACAATTGCAGGATGCGGTTTGAACTGTCCATAGCCGACCGGAAAGTTGATGAAAACAACATCACGCTGATTGACTTTCATAGGCGAGAGGCTAAAGCCTGCCTCCTTTGCAGGGAACGGTTGCGAATGCCCTTCCGTAAAGTCTCGTGTTCGATTTCATCTGTAGTCGCTTCACCTGCCGCAATTTTCGACAAAATACCGGAGAGCGGCTGTAGCCGACTGTAGATAAAGGCAAAAACGTCTTTGGTTTCCGGCTTGAAAAGCATCTTTACCAAAGCAATATAGGAAGCCGCATCTTTCGGCGATAATTCATACAGGTTAGGATCAAGGCTTTCTTCTGAGAGAGCGGCTAAATCCTGTTGTATTTTATTCAAATCTACGGCATCCAACATGCTAATTAAGCCTTGGACAACAGAGGTCTCATTGGTTATTTCTCGTATATTCATTTTTGCAAAATTTTCTTTTGAATTTGATTGCCTGCTTGACAAAGATAGAAAATCTTGTCTGATAATGAAATCTGATGAAAACGATGCAGCAACTGGATAGTTCGTTACCGCGCCACGGTGGATTTTATGGAGCGGAAACTGAGGAAGTGGTGTTTTAAGCGTTCCCGTCGCTTACACAATCTGATATTTTTTGCTTAAAACACCATCGGCAAACCCGCTCCGGCCGCTTGAAGCACATACGTTAAGAGGGTGTTCGGGAATTTAATTTCAAAAATTGCCGCGAAACAAAATTTTATTTTGAGAGTGATTTTTTGGCTCTGTTGACGCGAAACACAATACGAAACGTGTCTGCAAAGACCAAATCCACTTGTCGGCGAACCGTTAAAAATCCTTGTTGTTTTTTCCGTTAAACAACTGGCTTTCAATGACTTAAAAATCCCGAACACGCTCTAAGAAGTTTTTGATACCGTCTTATTACAAAATCGACTTCGAACCGTTTAAAAACATGAAAATAAACAGTCTTTCGTACGTCAACATGAGTGATTTGGTGGTCGCCTTGGGCTTTGACCATGAAGAAGTGCGTAACACGATAGAAGAGTGGTCGTTTGGCGACACGCTTTTTACGCTGGTCGGCAACCTCGAGTTTATGGGCCACCTGATCGACAACTTCGTCGGCGAAGACGAAGCCGAGCAGGAGGCTTTCATCGAACGGTTCTGGGCCACGCTCGGTGATGGAAATGCCTATGTCAACTTGGAGGCGTAGCAAGGGCGGCCTGTTCGGATAGCCGGGTGTCTCGGCCTCTTTTCTGTGCAAGTCCTGTTGTTTCGGATCGCCGCTCTGGTAAGTCGGGACGGCGGCAACCGCAGCATCGCGCCGTGGTGTGGTACCGCCACCGCCGCATGAGGCGTTTTGGGCGGTTTTCGCCCCACAGGCCCGCCTTCATCTTTGGCGAGCCTGTGCTTCCAGTCAGACGCACCGCGTGAAGACCTGCCTGTTCAAAGCGTTTTGGGCAAAAATCGCCTAAAACACTTCAGTAGAGTTACTATTAGCTGGTAATCAGGACATTATGTAGTCTCTACACAGGTTTCCGCTGCAACAAAAGACGTTTTGGGCAAAAATTGTCAAATCCCGCAATCGGCGGAAACGCTCAAAACGCAGTATGTAACCAACTGATTATCAGCCTATAGTAACTTTAATAGAATAAAGCTTTAAATAACCTCCAAGATTCGGAACCTGCCCGCTTCGTCCAAACACGAGGCTGGTAGGTTTTTTTCTTGAAATAGTGCAAATTAGTGACAAATATATTCAAAAACGGCACAGTACAGGATGGTCAAGCCTGTTTTTGGTGAAAAGTTTGGGTGCTTAGTAACGCACTAAATACTGTATAAATTATCAAAAATATACTCCAAACGGCTTCGTTCGGAGGCGTTTGTTGATAGTTTTCAATGGTGTTCGGGCTGCGTTTTTTTTCACCTATTCAAACACACTTTCTATGAACAGAACCCTTACTGTCCTGCTGCGTCTTGCGTTGCAGGGTGCAGGCGCGGCGTTGCTTTGCCTGCTGACCGCCACGGCCGCCTTGGCCCAAACCTACGCGGGCCGCATGGGCGTGGAAGCCCCCGGCGATGTCTTCGTGGACATTGTAAAACAAAGCTACCGTTGGGACAAACCAAACGGCTCGGGTGGCTGGACGGGCCTTGCCGCCGCCGATGCGGATGCCAGCGGCTGGCCCAAGACCGATGTTCGTTGGATCAGCGACAACCGACCGGTACAGGAATGGTTCGGCACCATTGACGACCCGGACGGCTACCGCATCAACCGGAGCGGCACCTACAAAGGCTCGTTTACCGGACAGGCCACACTGACCGCTCTGGAAGGCCCGTTTACCCTTGCCAACCAAGTGTATAACTCGTCCACCAACACCACCACTTTCGACCTGACGATTCCCGCACCCGGCCCCAATCACGGGCTTGTTGTAATGTCGTTCACCAACACCAAACGCACCTCCACCAGTGCGGCGGGCACCGGCATCGCCAACTTCAAGCTGATTCGTCCGGGCTACGCAGCCAACACCACGCAGGTGTTCACCAACCAGTTCATCAGCACCCTCACCAATGCCCGTTTTTCGGTCGTCCGGTTCATGGGTGTGTCCGAAACCAACAACAACATCGAGTACAACGGCTCGGTCACGGCCTTCCAGCCTTGGGCCAACCGCAAGAAGCCGACCGATGCCGCCCAAACGCGCATTGACCCGCTGAACAAAAAAGACGGCTGGTGCTACGAATATATGATTGACGTGTGCAACCAAGCCAACATGGACTTGTGGTTGAACATCCCCGTGGCCGTGGACAACAACTACCTCACCGAACTGGCCAAGTTGGTGAAGGCACGGCTGAATCCCGGCCTGCGCGTGTACCTGGAGCACGCCAACGAAGTGTGGAATTTCGGCTTTACGCAATATTCCTGGAACAAGAACCGGGCCTCCGAGGAAGCGGCCTTGCCGGGTTTCAACTTGAACTACGACGGCTCGACGGACATCGAGATTTGGGGCCAACGCCGCCATGCCCGCCGCATCAAGGAGGCCGTTGATATTTTCGCCGCCCAGTTCGGCACCACCGAAATCAACAACCGCGTGCGGGGCGTGCTGGCGGGTGTCTCGGCCGATCCGAACAACTTTTTCATCAGCGGCCGGTTGTCGAGCATGCTCAAATACCTCAGCGACAACTACGGCCCGCCCAAAAACTACATTTACACCACGGCCATTCCGCTGTACTACGGCGGCGATGCGGCCGCTGGCAAACCCGGCACCGAAAACTTCACAGTGGCGCAAATCATTGATGCCATGCGGGCCAGTTCAGACGCTGACGTGACCAACCGCCGCAACGCCATTACATTGGCATCCACCACTTACCAACTGCCCGGCGGACATTCTTCCTACGAAGGCGGCCCGGACTTGGGAGCCGGTGAAGGTCTTACCGCTAATTTGGCGAACCGCATCCGGGCGGTGCGCGACGCGGCCCAGAAAGACGTGTACAAACGCAACTTCGCCACCAATTTCTGGGATTTGGGCGGCAATATTGCCATGCAGTTCACGCTTGCCAGCCCGTACAACCGCTACGGCGCGTGGGGCCTGACGGACGACATCAACATCCCTGACCGCAACTTTTTGTTCGCCGCCGTGCGCGAAATGATCGGAGCCGGTGGAACAGCCCCGCCGGTGGGCAACGGAACCGGCCTGCGAGCCGAATATTTCAACAACCGCACCCTGACCGCCCCGGCCGCGTTGACCCGCACCGATGCCACCGTCAACAACGACTGGGGCAGCGGCTCACCGGCCACGGGAATCAACACCGACAATTTTTCGGTGCGTTGGACGGGCCAAGTGTTGGCTCCCGTCAGCGGAACGTACAGCTTCAGCACCGTTTCGGATGACGGTGTCCGGTTATGGGTCAACGGCACGCAAATCATCAACAACTGGACCGACCACGCCCCCACCACCGACAACGGCAGCCAGACGTTCAGCTTCACCGCCGGGCAAAAATACGACATCAGGATGGAGTATTATGAAAACGGCGGCGGCGCGGTGGCCAAACTGCAATGGAGTTACCCGAACCAAGCCACACAAGCCATTCCCCAAAGCCAGTTGTTTCCGGCCGCTGGCGGAACCGGCACGGACGTTACGCTGACCTTTGAAGGGGCCGCCACGGGCACTTTTTCGGGTATCTACACCGAAAGCGGCTACCGGCTTTCGGAAGGCCGAAACGACAGCCACATCATCTACGGAACGGCAAACGGCTACCAAAGCAAGGTGTATCATCCCAACAACTGGGACAACATCACCACGCTGGCTCGCACCGACAACGGCCTGTTCGATTTGAAGAGCTTCAACTATGCCAGTGGCGTGTTCAACGGCAGTGGCGATGCCACGGTGACCGGATACAAAAGCGACAACACCACCGTGACCCAAACGTACAGTTTCAGCAGCAGCAAAACGCAAAGCACACTCACGCTCAACTGGACGAACCTTGCCAAAGTGGAAATCAACTTCGGCGGCGGCGTGAACAACGCCTACGGTGCGCTGGACAACTTCTCGCTCACAACCCGCAGTTCCGCCCGGCTGTCGGCCGAAGATGCCGTCGTTACCGATTGGACGGTGTTCCCCAACCCTGCGACCGAGACGCTGAACGTGCGTTTCCAAGCCAACGGCGGCCAAACCGTACGCTACAGCTTGTTCAACACGATTGGCCAACGGTTGTTTTTGCGCACGCACGAGGCCACCGGCGGCGAAAACACGCTGAATGTGCCGGTGAAACATCTGGCGGCGGGCATTTACATGCTGGTGGTTGAGAAAGACGGCAAGAAACTGTCCGAACGCATCAGTGTGACACGGTAGGGAAGGGGCGCGGTGCCGTGGTTTTGTGACGAAGGCGTTTTGGGCTATTTTTGCCCAAAACGCCTTCGTCACATCCGACCCGGTTTTGTTCCCATGCGCAAAAAGCGATTTCTGTATATGTTTCTGTTTGCAATTGTTTTCCTCTGTGGAATTGTGTTTCTGTGCGACAGTCTGGTAAGTGGTGCCGCTAAAGGAAAACTGTACACCGACGTGGAAAAAGTGCCGTTCAACAGAGCTGGGTTGCTGCTGGGTACGGCCAAGTACGTGGCGGGCGGGCGTGTCAACCTGTACTACACGTACCGCATACAGGCCGCCGTGCGGTTGGTGCAGGCGGGCAAGATCAAGTACGTCATCGTCAGCGGCGACAACAGCACCAAGGACTACAACGAACCCGAACAGATGCGTACAGACTTGGTAGAGGCGGGCATTGATTCGTCGGCGATTTTCCTCGACTACGCCGGTTTCCGTACCTTCGACTCGGTGGTGCGCCTGCGGGAGATTTTCTCGCAACAGTCGGTTACTGTCATTTCACAGAAATTTCACAACGAACGGGCCGTTTTCATTGCGTCGAAAGAAGGGATTGACGCAGTGGGCTACAACGCCCGCGACGTAAGCCTGAACGCGGGTTTCTGGGTGCAGTTGCGCGAGAAACTGGCCCGCGTGAAAGTGTTCGCCGACTACCTTTTTGGCAAGCAGCCGAAATTTCTCGGCGAGAAAGTGCCGCTGCCAGAAGATTGAAGAGTACGGGTTTCGGTGAACCGGACGGCCACTGTGTCGGCGCAGTTTGTGTGCAATTAGAGAGACTGTCTGATTCATCTGTCAATTGCAGGGGAAATAGTATCTTTCGGGATGACAAAGCCTACCCGGTTCTGTTGCGTGCGGTAAGCGTTTTGGGCAAAAATTGCCTAAAACGCCATTTGTACAGAATCAGGAATTTCGCTTGTAGCTCCGAATGGTATTCGGAGTGCCACGCTTGTGTGGCTTAGCTGTAGGTAAGTCATGCGTTGCCTACCACTCCGAATAACATTCGAAGCTACGAGGAGCTACAAGCGAAAGTCACAGCCATGAAATAAATTCTGTTAGATTTGGCAGTGTATAAAGACAAGGCGTATCTATTTTTTATCTCTTTTGGTTGTATGAAAACACACCTTTTTTTCTGTTTCTGTCTGTTTTCTGTATTGACAGCCTCCGCACAGTCGCGGCCCAACATCATCTTCATCCTCACCGACGATTTGGGTTACGCGGATTTAGGCTGCTACGGAAATCCCTTCAACGAAACGCCGAACATTGACGCGCTGGCGAAAGACGGCATCCGCTTCACCCAAGCGTATGCCAGCAGTCCGGTGTGCTCGCCTTCGCGGGCGGGCATCCTCACCGGCAAGCACCCGGCGCGGCTGCAACTGACTAATTTTCAGGGCGGTATGCGAACCGACAGTACCAGCAACCTCGACCCGGCCCCGTGGAAACAATACTTGGGCAGCAGCGAAGTCACGCTGGCCGAACGACTGAAAAAACTCGGCTACGCAACAGGCATGGTTGGCAAATGGCACCTCGGCAGCCGCGACAGTTGCCAGCCGTGGCAGCAAGGGTTTGACTACACGCGCATGATTACCAAAAACGGCATGGATTATTACAATTACGAAATCGTCTCCGAAGGGTTCAATCTGAACTTTGCCGACAAAGGCAGCACCTATCTGACCGACAAACTCACCGAGTACGCCGAAGCTTTTATCAGCAGCCAGAAACAGCCTTTCTTTCTATATCTGTGTTATTCCGCGCCGCATATTTATTTAGTACCCAGAGGCGACAAATTGAAGAAGTACTACAGCAAATACGAGAAGTTCGGCGGCAAATACAACGCCGATTACGCGGCCATGATTGAAAGCGTGGACGACGGGGTTGGTCGCTTGGTGGAGTTGCTGAAAAAACAAAATCAACTGTCGAACACCATCATCATCTTCACCAGCGACAACGGCGGCGTGGGCCTGCCCGAACTGGGGCCTATACCAACCTCAGCAGGCAATCTGCGCAAGTGGAAAGGACACGTTTACGAAGGCGGCATCCGGGTGCCCGCTATTTTTTATTTTCCGTCCCTTACCAATGGTTCGCGTACAGTGGATAGCTATTTTTACAACCTCGACTACACGGCGACCATCGGCGATATTTTGAAGACGGATTTCTCCACGCCGGACGGCAAAAGTTTTCTGTCTTTGCTCAGAAACGAGGCTTCTTTTAACAGAGGTCGGCTGTATTGGCACTATCCGCATTTCAGCAACCAAATGGGACGACCGGCGGCGGCCATTCGGGACGGAGATTATAAACTGGTGTATTTGTTTGAAACAGAACAAACCGAACTTTTCAATTTGAAAACCGATCCGGGAGAAAAAACGCCGGTGAATGACCAAAACAAATCTGTTGAGAAAAAATTGAAAACAGAACTGTTTGCTTGGCTGAAATCTGTGAATGCTTCGTTTCCTATACAGAAACAACGTTGAGCTATAACTTTCGCTTGTAGCTTTCGTAGCTCCGAATGGTATTCGGAGTGCCACGCTTCTGTGGCTTAGCTGTAGGTAAGTCATGCGTTGCATGACACTCCGAATACCATTCGGAGCTACATATGGATGTCTTGGACTCCAAGACAAGTGCCACTTTTTGAAAAAGTGGTATTTGTGTACAGAGCCTGTTGTTTATCACCTGTTTTTATGAAAAAAAGCCTAAAACGAATTCCAGTCGTAACAGAAGAACGCGATTTCTGTATGCGTGCTGTGCTTTTGTCTATAGTTACAGTTTTTCTGTCGTTTTCCTGTAAAAATACAGACAAACAACAGACCGT
>JALOMD010000112.1 GCA_025455595.1 Cytophagales bacterium
GTGGGTGGTGGTATCTACACGAAGGCTGCTGATGTGGGCGCTGATTTGGCCGGAAAAGTGATTGCCGGAATTCCTGAAGATGATCCGAGAAATCCGGGCGTTATAGCTGACATAAAAGCAGCTATAGTCGGCTTTTTTTGAACGGTTAATGCTAAATGGGGTATTGGCCCAAACAGCTTTCAATTTATGAACATTTTGCGACTGCCAAAGCTGATATTGAACAACTTAAGACAATGGCCGCTCAATATGATCAGCTCAATATCGTGATCAATGTGTCCCGTGGCTGTATATACCCGAATAGCTACTATGTCGTACGCCACCAAGTCTGTGAGTACGTCTGATTTGCCCCATCCACCCCCCATCATAAATCCAAATTCGCCGCGGCAATTGTAACTAAGGAATGAATTGGTTTCTCTTCTGTAATCGCCCTTGAATAAAAAGATTATCTGGGCGTATTGCTCTACGCAAACCCTGTCAATAGAAGTAATGGCAAACATTACGGCATTTCGCGCATCCATTTTGCCAAGGGTGACAACCAGAGAATTTGCTTTGCCTTGTCCAATAACTATAGGATCCCGTAGCTCTATTGAATACTTGCCAGTCATTTTGTCATATTTGTTAATAATTAACGAGTCGCAGGCGATGTTACCTACCTTGCTGGGCTTTGGCTTGATTTTGTCTCCGTACAAGTCATCCGATTGAGCGAGAGACACTGTTGTGACAAATAACAGTAGGACTAAAATTTTCACAGATTATTATTTTAAATAGACAATTGTTCTTTTCCCTGTATTAAAAGTAAAAAACGTAGTCGTGTAATTTGTTTAAGTCAATCATAATGTCTCAATTTTGTTACGCCGCCCGCTGGTTGTCTTTGATGAATCCCAAAGAACGGTATGTCTCGGACAGTTTCTCCAAGGCCTCGTCGAATGAAGCGCAGTCGAATGTCATGCCTTGGCCGCTGCCGTCGGCGCATCCAAGTTCCCATTTTTTGCTTTGCGCTGTTTGTCTTATCACAAACGACTCTTCATAAACCGTGAAACCACCCACTTGTCGTCTGGCTACACCACCTACGATGAACGGTGTGTTTTGTTCAGCCGACTTGTCGTTGGCGTGGAGTCCTAATGCCTCAATCTGTTCGACGTAGTTTTTCATAGGTTCATGAATTTTGGAAAGCCGAAAATGGACTGCAAGCGACCACGAATCCAGCAGTCGACGAAATATTCGAGCAATATCTCTCCTTCTGCACCGCTTGTCCCAATTCCATCCGTGCGGTCACCCCACGGATCCCGCACCAAGACAGTGTTTGTTTCAACAGCATCCACGAGCACACTGTGTTGAATGCCATTAATTGGCTTTATTCCCGCCACCCATACTCCTGTATCGCGGCTGAGTTTGCGAGCCAATTCTGCGATGCTCAAACCCGGTACGTCTGGTACACCAGCATGAAAAAACTTCAACGGATGCCTATTGTTCAAGAAGTTTACCACTGAACCGAATTCCGTCCCGTTTTCGTCCGAATAATTGCTGCTGGCACGTATTTCCGCCTCGGACACCTCTACGTTTTCGTCTCTGAGCAGTTGCCTCACGCACGCGGCCACGCACGACATGGGTGTCTGCTGGCAGACCATGCGGTCAGACAACTCGTAGCGGACGTATGTGAAATTCCCTCCTGAACCCGTGGACATATTTTCAGGCAAAATTGCCCAAAACGCTTGTTGTCAGAACCCTGATTGGCTTCGCCGAACTGACGTTTCGTAAGATTAAAGGATTGCCTTGATTTCTGTTTTTTTAGACAGGATTACAGAATTAACAAGATTTTTTCAATCATGGTAATCTTTAAATCCTGCGAAACGTCAGTTCGGCGAAGCCAATCAAGGTTCAGACAAACGGGCGTTTTGAGCAAAAAACGCCCAAATCGAAGATGCCGCCACTGACCACTGACGACTAACCACTGACCACTTTACTTCGGCAGATTAAGCAAGAAGCCGATGGTGAAGTTGGCATCCCAGTCGAAGACGAACTGCTGCGTGCCGGTGGCATCGGCGATGGCCTTGTAGATGTTCACGCCCGCCTTGTCCTTGGCATCGTCCATGTTGTAGTCGGCGGGGGCTTTCAGCACCGTGTAGCGTTCCTTGCCGTTGCGCACCTGCTTGGCCATCTTGAACGGTGCCCCGCCGATGATGAAACACGTTTTGCGGTGGCTTTCGGGTATTTGCATTGCCTTGGCCTTCACTTGGTCGTACACCTGCTGGTCGCTGAGGTTTTTTTGAAAGTACTTGGCTCCCGGCCCTTCCAAGGCCTTCACCTGCCCGTTTTCCTTCCACGAAATCTTGGTGTTGCCCGAGCCGATGTCCACCACGAAGGCGCGGTCTTCATAGACCGGCGGCAGCACCGACTGCAACGCGAAAGTGCCTTCCTGCTCTGGCGTGACGGTGTTCACGTAGTAGTTCAGGCCTTTGAGGGCCTTGGTGATTTTCTGGGTCACGTCGGCCTTGGCCGCACCGGAGCTGACCACGAAGTGGATGTCCTTGGGGCCAACGCCGAAGTCGAGCATGGTGCCGATGTATTTCTTCAGCCCGGCGCGGATGTCTTCTTCGGTGGCCATGTTTTCGGTGACCAAGCTGTTGCCGAACTCGAACTTCTCAAGCTTCCAGTTCTTATCAGCATCCACATTGATAATGAACGAGTTGAAGCCGCTGGCTCCCATCTCGACCACGCCGCGCAGTTTGCCGTTGGTCGGGGCGGGCGGGGTGTAGTCGAAAGCGGAGCGATTGGAAGTTGTGGTCGTTTCCGTGTCGGTTGACTCGGTTGCGTTTTCGCCGGAGGTGTTGCCCTCGGCGGGAGTGGCCTCCATTGTGTTGGTTTCGGTTTGGGCCGACGGCGTGCCGATCACGCCTTTGTCTTTGAAGTACACGTAGCCACCGAATATGGCCGCGACAATAACAGCCACAATGGTGAAGCGTCCGAAGGAAGTAAGTTGTGCCATTTTGAAGTACGATTTTAGGTCAGAGTTAAGAAGTAAGAGGTCAGATGCGTTTTGGGTGATTTTTGCTCAAAACACCCTTCTATACGCTGTTCGGGATTTACAATCCCGAACCCAACTGTCTTGGATTTGCAATCCGAAAAACAGCAAAACGTTTTGGGCGTTTTTTGCTTAAAACGCATAGTCCGTAATCATTGAAAAACAAGTGCTTGGTCACAAACAGTTTCACCTGGTGTTTGCTTGAAACGCCTTGTAAGTTATTGAAAACAAGCATATTGTACTGTTTTGCCAAAGGCTAACTACTAATGGCCAAGCACTTACCAAGAGATACCTTTGCATCAGGCGGCTTTGGGATTTTGTTCGTTTTTGTACTGAGTCGCTTTTTCAATCAGGAAGCGAATCATGTCCGGGACTTGCTCCAACGCTGCCCGGTTTTCCTCCGGAGTCAGTTTGGCAATGTTTTCCTTGAAATGGCTGATCAGCGTCAACGCCTCGCCCAAAGGCAGTTTTTCCGCTTGCATAAACATCTCCTTGAATTTTTCGAGTTCCGTTTTCATTTCTTTGCAAGTTTATTACTGCTGTTCATCTTGAATAACTTTAAACAACCTGTCAAGCAGTTCATCAATATGTTCCTGCATCTGAGGCGAAATCTCACCTCCGTTGTTTTCTATAACCTTGACAGCAATATCAAGTGCCGCCACGATGATTAGTTTTTGAAATGCACTCAATTGATCAAACTGTTTCTGTTGTTCAGACTCACTTTTCTGTTTTTTGGCGTTTTGGGCAAAATTTGCTCGAAACCCAAAGAAAGCCCCCTCCTTCGGAGGGGGTTGGGGGGAGGCCGTTAATCAAACAGCTTGTTGTACTGGTTGCCGGTGTGGGGCGGCTTGGTGACGGGTGCGTCCAGGTCAATGTACTTGTTCGGGTTGTTGCCTTCGGCGATGAGCACTTGCTTTTGGTCGCCGAGCAGGAACGAGATGCCTTCTTTTTCCCATTGTTCCAGCATTTCGAGGCCTTTTTCTTCGTACACGCCGTTTTGCAAGTCAACCGATTCCATGAAGTTGGCCGAAAGCTCCATGAAACGCTCCATTTCGCCCACCTTGCGGCTTACGTCGTCGGCAATGGCTTCCATGGCTTGGTCGAACATGAGGCGTTTGTCTTTGTCGCCGGAGATGATGTTCAGGGCCGACTTCATGGCCGAGTGGCTGTTGCGGATGGCTTCGCGTTCTATTTTCTTCACCTGCACTTGGTCTTCGATGTCTTCAAGCAGGATGCCGGAGTTCTCGAACATTTTGGTCAGCACGCGGTACAGGATTTCCATCTTGCGGTAGAGGTCGCCCAGTTTCATGTTCGACTCCTGCAAGCGGCCTGCTTTGCGCGTTTTCAGAATCATCTGCGCCTGCACGCCTTTTTCCTTGGCCTTGTTGGCAAGGGCGAGGCTGTCGTTCATGGTGCGTTCGTTCTGGGTCATCAGGTCTTTGAGCTTGCGCATTTGCCCGCGCAGTCCTTGGATTTGCTTGTCCATCTTGCCCAGATTGCCCCGCAGGCTGTCAATGTACGACTCCAGAATGCCGATGGGGTCTATCTGCACGAACAGGCCGGTGACAAACCGCATGATGCTCTTGTAGATGTACCACAGCAGCGTGCGGAACTTGGGGTCAAGGATGACGTACAGCACCACGGCCAAGCCCACCAGCAAAAATATGGTGTACAGCGTGTTTTCAAGCAGCGTGATGATGTACGGCAATGCCTTGTAGAGCAAATACGCGCCGCCACCCAGCAACGCAATGCCGAAAACCTTGCCGGTGGTGCCTTCGGGCCGCTCCCAAAACGATTTCGGTTTGAAACCTTCCAGTTGGTTCATGTCTGTAAATGTTCAGATGTTGATTGTGATGTTAATGTATTTTTTGCAATTTGGTAACCTTCTTGATGCTTCGTTCTTAGATGCTTCGTAGAAGACGGATAATGCGTTTTGGACGAAAATCGCTTAAAACGAAAGTGCGATTTGCAACGCTGAACGAAGCATCGAAGAACGAAGCATCAGTCAGTTAGACACCTCTTTCAGCGTCTTGTATTGGTATGGTTCGCCTTCTTCAGTGCCTTCGCCTGTTTCGGCGTGTTTGAGCAGCCAACGGTCGTTTTCTTGGGTTAGGTAAAGCACATCACCCGAACCGGCCCAGAACACCAAGTACGCCACTGTTGCGGCATCGGGGATTTGGTAGCTCCCGTAGTTGGATTTTTCCAAAGCACTGCCCTCGCCCATGAATTCCTGCGACCACACTTCTTCTTCGCCAGCCAGCAGTTTGATGCGTGTGTATGGCGTTTCCGTAGAGTCGAGCCGGGGTTTGTCGGCAATTAGGTTCACAACCAACGGCTGCTTTTGGGCTTCCGCGTCTGTCGCGACGGCATCCGCCGGAACTACCGTCGAGTCAGCAACTGTCTGACTTTCGGGCTTTTCCTGTCCGGTACAGCCTATCAACAGCAACGCGGCAACAAGCCAATGTTTTTTCATGACTGTTCACAATTTGGTTGTCAATTGTTGAGTGGCTGATTACTGCATGTCTGAGCGGTTTCCCAGTCCATTTGATCGGCGTTTTGGGCAGATTTTGCTCAAAACGCCCGACAGCAATCAACCGTTCAACCATGTAACCATTCAACCTTTCAAGTACCGCTCAATGTTCGTCACATCGTTTTGGATTTGTCCCGTCACAATGTCAAGCGTGTGATAAAAGTTCTGTTTGGTGGCCTCGATGCGGTTGGCAGCCTCGGTGATGACACTTTGCGCCTGCGTCATTTCGGCTTGGTGAGCGGCTATTTCCTCTGTCAGTTTCTTGATTTGCTCGGCTTTCTGCTGAATCAGGGCTTGCAGCCGCTCCGCGTCTTTTTGCTTGGCCGTCACGTTCAAGTCCACCTGCTGGTTCACGGCCTTGTCGAAGTTCTCCTTCTCACGCGTGAGAATGCCTTGGTAAAATTTGGCACTTTGGAGCAGTTTGTCAACCGTGAGGCCCATTGTGGCGGCCGTGGCGTAGGCCGACTTGTACCGCGTGGCCTCGTCCGGTATGATGCCCGCCAGCGTTTGCAATGAGTTCTTGAACTCCAAAAAATCAAAGCCCGGCTGGTTGCTGTCTTCCAGAGCCTTCTGCAAAGAGTCGAAAATGCGCTGGTCAAGCGTGCCCGCTTCGCCGGAACTGGGCAAAGGCGGCGGCACGGCACTGCCTGTGTTGGTTGGCGGCGGATTGTTGGCGGGCGGCTTGGGATTGGTCGGCGTACCGGCTTGGTTTTCAGTCGGCTTCTCCTGCGACTCGTCCACAATGAACAGCGACTTGATGTTTTTCAGAACACTCATCTGGAAGTATGGTTTACGAGGTGCGATTTTAGGTCAGAACGCAGCGGTCAGAGTTGTAGCGCAGGCTTCAGCCTGCGCCCGATCCGACGGGATTTCCAAAAGCGTTTTGGGCATTTTTTGCTTAAAACGCCTTCACGCGATTGTGTTTCAAATCCGGTTCGCTGCAAATTACGAATTTAGGGCTTACGCAAGTTTCCAAACCCGCAAATATCAGACCCATGACCCGTGGGCGTTTTAGGCAGATTTCGCCGAAAACGCTTAGTACGAATCGTCTAAAATTCATCATTCGGTATTCAGCGTTCGACATTCATCGTTTAAGAGGCTGTTTGGGTTAATTAACCCAAACAGCCTCTTAAACCTAACCCGCCGGAATCCGCGTAGCAACCAAGTTCGACGTGCCTTTGGCGAGCATTTTGCCCGCCTCGTTGAGCAAATGGCATTCCACGTTCACCAGCGTGCGGCCGTTGCGGATCACTTTTGTCTTGGCAAAAATCGTCTCGCCTTCGCGGGCGTTGTCCAAGAAATCAACCGTGAGGCTTACCGTCACATACACAAACTCCTTGTCCAAGGCGTAAACCGTCATGCCCATTACGTCGTCAATGATGGCGCAGGCAGCCCCGCCGTGCAAAATGCCCACGGGATTGGTCATCTCCTTGCGGACGCGGAACGAAAGCGTCATTTCGCCTTCGTTTACATCCACAAACGTGCCGTTGAGCCAGTTGCCCAGCGGCGAAGGCGAATTTTCGATGGCCTTCCCGATTTGCGACCGGAAAAATTGCAGGTTGCGGTTATCCATTTTTGGGTCTTGAGTCGTTGGTCTTGGGTCTTGAGTAAAGAGTGTTTTGGGCAAAAATTGGCTAAAACGCCTTTTGCCAGAACTATGATTTCAAAATGATTTTTGTGGTGGGCATGATTATTCGCTTTTCAATCACGTTAGGCTTTTAATCCTACGAATCAAGGTTCAGACAAAACTGCCGTTTTAGCCGTTTTTTGCTTAAAACGCACTGCCACCACTTCTGGATTCTAAATTCATAATTCTGAATTGAATCAGTAGTCCTTGTCCACTTCACGGGCATCGATGCGCCATTTGCGGGTCACGTTGTAACGGTTGTGCAAGGCCAGCCGCGTGCCGTAAATGCCCGCTTGGATCAAGCCCGTGCCCAGCAACGCCGACCCGACCGGAAATATCCAGAACCCCCGAAACGTGTTACTGAACAAGATAAAACCGCCCGCCGCCGCCGAAGCCAGTCCCAAGGCCAGTTTCAGGCCGCGTCCGGTCTCGCTCACAATCAGCAGCGAGTCGGTAGCAACCAGGCGGCCGTTGGTGAAAAAGCCGTTCGGGGCGATTTCCGTAATGACACCCGTCTCGAAATACTGGCGGTTTTGCAGCCGGAACGTGATTTTGTCGCCTACCAAGAAAAGCTTTTGCAGCCGCTTCGACTTGCGCTTGGTCAGCACCAGCGCATTGGGTGTTTGGGCTTGTGCCGCCAGCGGCGCGGCCAGCACCAAAGCGGCTACCAGCAACAACAAGAATGCTTTTGTTTTGGAATTCATAAGTGCCCAGTCATGAGTAGTTGGTCTTGGGTCTTGAGTAAAAAAGTACCAAGTCGTTGGTGGTTAATCGTTAGATTTACTTCACGTTGATTATCAGCATTTTAGGCACCCCGACAAATCGGGGCGGGCTTTCGGCTTGCCTCCTACGCACTTAGCGTGGGCAAGCCTGTCGTGACGCTGATGCGCTTCTCTCGCAAAAGGCGCAGAGAAACATAAAGCACCCCGACTGAACCCCACAGCTAACAGCCAACAGCTAATAGCTAATAGCCAACAGCCAAAACCAACCGCTCAAATCGGCGCGGGCCGAAACGGCTTCACTTCGATGTCTTGCCAAACGCCGCCCGTCACGTAAGGGTCGGTGGCGAGCCACTGGTCAACGTCGGCGCGGCTGGCAAAGGCCACCAGCAGCACCGAGCCAATCATGCGCTGTGCGTCGTCGAGCATGGCACCGGCTTGCAGGATGTGCCCGGCCGCCTTCAGCCTGCGGGCTTCGACCAAGTGTGCTTCCCGCGCGGCCATGCGCCGCTCCAAGGCTTCGGCATCGGTGCCGTCACGGGCAATGACCACAAACAGTTCCATCTTTTGAAGTACGATTTACGAAGTACGAGGTACGAATTCAATTGTGAATGAGTGAATGACGGAATGAGTGAATAGGCGTTTTGGGCAATTTTTGCTCAAAACGCAGCCCGCTCCCGGCTTACCCCCAAGGGGAGGAGTTTTTGTTCCCTCTCCTTGGGAAGCCTGCCCCGACTTGTAGGGGAGGGGTTGGAGGTGAGGCCGCCCAAGACTCAAGACTAACGACCCAAGACTTATTTGCCGCCAAAGTAGCATTTTTCTGCCAATTAGGTTGCGGACATGGCCGGCTTGTGAGGTTTCGGGCGGTTTTGCGGGCGGGCAACCAGCCCGGTTCGGCAATTCGGTGCCGTTCCTTACACCGTTCGTGTAACAAGTGTGGCGTTAAATTCTCGCAAATGGCTAATTTACGGAACGATAATTTACGTTACGGACAAAACACACGACAAAATACCTGTCCGAAACAACAACTCTTTTGTTGCCAGAATCGTTATCATCGTAGCCGTTTGGCGAGTTGGCTGGCACGGTTCTGGCTTCAGCCTTTGTCCATCTTAAATCCAATTGTTGTCATGATTGTGAAAAAGTCGTTGCTGGTGGTGCTTCCGCTGCTGTTGGGGGCCAATTTGTTGTACAACCGAAACTTTGACGACCAGCCAAAGACCGACCTAACGCCCACCGCCGACCAAATCAAGGTTAGCACGGTGGTGGCGCAACTGATGTCGCAATACCATTACCAGAAAATAACCCTTGACGACTCGCTTTCGTCGCACCTGCTTGACGAATACCTCAAACGCCTCGACTACAACCGGATGTATTTCCTTGCGTCTGACGTACAGGGCTTTGAGAAATACCGCTACCAACTCGACAACGACCTGAAAAAAGGCGAATTGGCACCGGCGTACGAAATCTACCAAGTGTATAAGAAACGCGCCGCCGAGCGTAATGCGCACGTAGCCAAGCTCTTGGAAAAAGAGATGGACTTCTCCGCTGACGAATACTACGAAACCGACCGTGAAAAAGCCCCGTGGGCCAAAACCACTGCCGAACTCGACGACTTGTGGCGCAAGAGCGTGAAAGAGCAAGCCCTGCGACTCAAGCTTGCGAAAGACCGCAAGTGGGATGAGATAGCCAAGGTGGTGGGCGAACGGTACAAGAACATGGACAAGATCATTGGCCAAACCACCAGCGAAGATGTGTTTGAGGCATACATGAACGCCTTCTCCGAAAACGTTGACCCGCACACCACGTACTTGTCGCCGGCCCGCACCGCCAATTTCAAGATTGACATGAGCCGCTCGTTGGAAGGCATTGGAGCTCAACTGCGCGAAATCAACGACTATACCACTATACAAGAAGTCATGCCCGGCGGCCCGGCTTTCAAGAGCAAGCAAGTGAAAAAAGGCGACCGCATTGTGGCCGTAGCCCAAGGCGACGACGGAAAGATGGTGGACGTAGTGGGCTGGCGGGTTGACGAAGTGGTGAAACTCATCCGGGGTGCCAAGGGAACCGTGGTGCGGTTGCAAATCCTGTCGGCAGAGATGGATGTGACGGCCTCGCCCCGTGAATTACGTTTGGTACGCGACAAAATCAAACTGGAAGAACAGTTAGCCAAAGGCGAAATTGTGCCCATCATGCACAACGGCAAGCCTTTCCGCCTCGGTGTCATCCAGATTCCTGCTTTCTACGCCAACTACGAAGACCGCCAGAAAGGTGATGCCAACTACAACAGCACCACCAACGACGTAAAACGCATCATCGGCGAGTTGCAGTCGCAAAAGATGGACGCCTTGGTGCTTGACCTGCGCAACAACGGCGGCGGCTTGCTCACCGAGGCCGTTGACCTGACGGGCCTGTTCATTCCCGAAGGCCCGGTGGTGCAGGTTCGCAACAGCGACGGCTCCATCGAGGTGCTGAAAGACAACGACCCCTCGCAAACCTACAACGGTTCGCTGGCGGTGCTCATCAACCGTTTCAGCGCGTCGGCCTCTGAGATTTTCGCCGGTGCCATCCAGGATTACAAACGCGGCGTGGTGGTCGGCGAGCAGTCGTACGGCAAAGGAACGGTGCAACGGCAAGTGGATTTGAACCGAATTGTGCAGGGTACGGAACGGCTCGGCCAAGTGAACCTGACTACGGCCAAGTTCTACCGCGTGACGGGCAACAGCACGCAACTGCGCGGCGTAACGCCCGACGTGCAGTTTCCGTCCATCTACAGCGCGGCCGAGTTTGGCGAGAGTTCGCAGCCCAACGCCTTGCCTTGGGACCAGATTCCGACGGCCGCCTTCAAGCCGATGAACAGCGTGTCGGCCAAGCTGGTAGAGGTTCTGGAGAAGAACTATGAGAAACGCCTGCTCACCGATGCCGACCTGAAAAAGCTGCAGCAGCAAATCAACGAGGTCAACCGGATGCGCGACAACAAGCGGGTTTCGTTGCAGGAATCCAAACGCCGCAAGGAGCGTGAGGAAGAGGAAAAACGCAGCAAACTGTTGGCCTCTGCCGACGACGCAGTGGAGGAAACAACTGAGGCCGCGCCAGACCAGGAGCCGAAGAAGAAAATCTTCAACCTGCAAAAAGACGATTACCTGAAAGAAACCAGCCGACTGATAGCCGAACTACTGTCTGATAGTCAAAACACGGTTGGCCGCCAAGCAACTCCCAAGCGTTAAGTGGCAAGTGGCCGACAGCCGTTAGCTTATGTTATTTTCGGCGCACAAGAAAAGTATAAGTATTTGCTTATCAATTACTTATACTTTTCTTTTCACTAAAGGCCATGCTACTGGAGCAAAGAAAAAAAAGCGGCTCAGGCCCGACAAACCTTTGCTTTTTTGTCCACTGATGAGCTAAAGGCCAATCGCTAACCACTAACGACTGGATACTTAAGCAGAGGCATGGCTGCCACACGTTTGAGCGTGAAATGGCCTTGCCTCTTCATCGAAAAAATCTGTAGTTTTGCAGCGGATTTTCACTTCGTGCTTTCCATTGTTTCACCTCAATACAAAACCTTATGATTTGGCTCATTATCATTGCGGTGCTGGTGGTAGCCACCATCGTGACCGCTTACACGATACCCAACGAAAGCATCAACACCAAGAACCTGCCCAACAACCGTCCCTGACGGATTTTGGAATTCGGAGGGCGGATTTCGGAAATGAAAAGGCGTGCCGACTTGTCGGTACGCCTTTTGTGTTTTCAGGAACTTTATAAGGATTTGCAAAAGCCCTTTCCAGCACAACAAAGTTGCTATAGGCTGAAAATGAAGAAGTTACATGATTTTTACAGAAGGAAATCCTGCGACAAAAGGCGTTTTAGGCGATTTTTACCTGAAACGCAACTTGTAAACCATTGATTGTCAGCTTATGGCAACTCCAATGGGAACCGGCTTTGTTTCTTCCGGGCTTGCGGCGACTTTTTTAACCGAAAACTTACAACGTTGTCATTCACGGCTTTACGCACGGTGTTTGGCCGTCAAATGTTCCATTTTTGCTATCAGTGTTTGTGTCAAGCGTTTTGGGCGAAATTCGCCCAAAACGCGTTTGGTACAGCAAACAACCCAATGCCTACAAGTGTCGCTATATTGCAAAACAGCCCCATCAATTACAAAAGTACAATGCGTTCCATTCGTTTATTTTTCATCAGCTTGTCGTTCAGCACAGTAATCGCCGAGGGGTTCGGGCAAGTGGTCTTGCTCGAAAAAACGGCCGACTACCTGAAGCAGAAAAACCTGCTTGCTGCCCGCGAAGCCATTGAACTGGCTGCCAAAAACGAAACAACCAAAAACGAAGCCCGCACGTGGTATCTGCGCGGTTTTGTCTATAAAGAACTCTACAAGGAAAATCCCGCCGAGCCGGCCCACCGCGAAACGGCCGTGGAAGCCTTGCGCAAAAGCGTGTCGCTGGATACCCGGAAGGAGTTCGTCAATTCGTCGAACGCCGCCCTCGACTACCTCTACGGCACGTACTATAACGAAGGGCTGGACTTGATCAATGCCAAAGACTATGAAAAGGCGTTGAACGGCCTGCAGCGGTTCATTGATTACCGCGCCAAAGCCAAGCCCGACGCGTACTACGCCGAGGCCCTTTACTACGCCGGTGTAGCCAACAATGCCACGGGCAAAAAAACCGAAGCGCAGCAGTGCTTCGAGCAGGCGTTGGCCAAAGGCTACAACAACCCCATTTTATACGACGATCTGGCGCAGGTTTATCTGGCTAACAACAACAAAGCCAAGGCACTGAGCACGATTGAAGCAGGCCGGAAGGCATTCCCGACCGATGCGGCCCTACGCACAGCGGAAATCAACTTGGCCTTGCAAATGAAGGAGTACGTGAGGGCCGAGAAGCTGATTGAAGAACACCTGACCACCAACCCGAACGACACCGACGCCTTGATGGTGGCGGGTACGGTTTACGAGGCCGTCGGCAAACGCGACACGGCCAAGCAGGAAGCGTATTTCGAGAAACGCAAGGCCGCTTACAAGAAAATACTTACCAAAGACCCGAACAATTTCCTCGCCAACTACAACCTTGGCGTGGCCTACTACAACCAAGCCGTTCCCTTGCTGAACGACCAAGCCCTGGAACTGTCCATCACCGAGTTCAACACCCGGCTCGAGTATATTTCAAAGCTTATTGCCGAAGCCAAGCCATATATTGAGAAGGCATCTCAATTGTCGCCGCAAAACGTGAATTCACTGAAGGCATTGAGCGGCATCTATTTCTTCCTCAACGACCGGGAGAAGTTCCAGCAAACACAGAACAAAATCAAGTTGTTGGAGAAAAAGTAAGGGGAGTTCGGGAGCCTTTTCAATCAGCCAAAAGATGAAAACAGTAATACTTACCATATTCACCTTGTTGTACGCAGTAGTTCCGTCGTCGTGGGTCAAGAGCAACGGGCCGGGCGAAGTCACCTACCGCATACACAGCATTTTCATTTGGAATTTCATTAAGGAAATCCAGTGGCCCGCCAACGCCGGGTCGGGCGAGTTCACCATCGGCCTGCTGGCCAGTACCGACATGGAAGCCGAACTACGCAAGATACTCACGTCCACCCGCATTACCACCAGCCGGAAAATAAACCTGAAAGTTTACAAAAGCATCGCCGAAGTGAACAAAAACTGCCACATCCTCTACTTGGATGCGGAAAACTCAGACAACCTGAGCACGGCCCTGCAAAAAGTGAAAGGTGCCCCTGTGTTGGTGATTACGCATAAAGACGGCGCGGCGCGGTTCGGTAGCCTGATCAACTTCGTCACCGAGAACGGCAAGCCCCGCTTTGAGATGAATCTTTCCGCCTTCGAGAAAACCGGACTCAAATACACGCAAACACTGAAATCCGCCTCGATTCCGTTGAACTGAATTGTGAGTCGTGAGCGGCAAGTCGTAAGTAGCGAGCGGTCAGTAGTCGTTTTAGAGACTGTTTGAGTTAATTTTTCGGAAGCGAAAAGAGCGGATTTTCGAGCGAGGCGAGCCGTTTTTGAGGGGCGTAGCCGGAGGCTACGGGCCGAGAAAACGGCGAAAGCTT
>JALOMD010000113.1 GCA_025455595.1 Cytophagales bacterium
CCTCGGTACACGTCCTTGATGGCTTCCACGTCTTTGGCGTAGTCGCCGGTGGGGTAGAAGACCGCCTTCAGCCCGGCCATTTTGTTAGGATAGTCCAAGTAAGCCAGCACGATTGGTACGCCCGCCCCCACCGCCACGCGGTAAAAACCCGTTTTCCATTCCTTCACGTAGCCGCGCGTGCCTTCCGGCGGAATTAGCAGAATCAGTTCGTCGTGCTTGGCAAACTCGGCAATCATGGCCTCCACCATGCCGCTGTGCTTGCTGCGGTCAACCGGGATGCCGCCAAACGCCCGCATGATGATGCCCAGCGGAAACTTGAACAGCGACTTTTTCGCCAAATAGTTGGTCTTGAGCCGCAGAATCAGGAGGGCGGCCATGGCAATCGGGAAGTCCCAGTTGCTGGTGTGCGGCAAGCCAATCATGACATATTTCTTTAGCGTGGGAGGTAC
Organism: Cytophagales bacterium; assembly: GCA_025455595.1. GTDB lineage: Bacteria > Bacteroidota > Bacteroidia > Cytophagales > 172606-1 > Xanthocytophaga. The sequence continues at coordinate 450 of JALOMD010000113.1, forward strand.
CTCGTTTTTGACCTTCCAGCCGGTAAGCCAAAAATACAGCCGGGCAATGGTGCGCATGGGCGGAACAAAAAGTGTGTGCCGCTAATGTATGCGTTGTAGGCATGTAAAGCAAAAAGGCGGCCGGCGGGGGGGAGGTTGGGGGAAGCGGCAGATTGGCGACAACAAGGCCGTTGCCTGTGGCCGGGGCGAAATTAAATCACCGCAGTGGAGAAGGTGCCAAGCAAAACCCAAAGCAACCTCCCGATATGCCGTTTTTGCCGACTTGGTTTTGGGGCAGAAATCCTGCGAAAAATGCCCAAAACGGAAAAACCAACAGGGAAACGCTTTTCTAAGGCGTTTCCCTGTTGGTTTTTCCGTTCGGCTGAGACATTGAATCACTCTTCTTCGTCATCCTCGTCCTCGTCGAACGCGAAGTCGCCGTCCTCGTCATCCTCAATGTCGATTTCTTCAAAGTCCATCTTCTCGAACTCTTCGTCATCGAGGTCAAACTCCTCCAAATCGTCGAATTCCTCCTCTTGTTCTTCCTCCTCAAAGTCCTCGTCCCAAGAATTCCGGGGGCTTTTCACTGACAGGGTAGCGGCATCCGCCGACGCAAATCGGTTTTTGAGCATAATGGTTAATAAATAGTTCTGGAAAGGATGACGGAATGTTTTGGGCAATTCTATGTTTTTTCGCCAACATACACAAGATGCGAAATAAGCAAAAACCAACATTACGACAAAAAAAATCGCCGTGCATCCGAACGCAGGTCTTTTCCGTGCTCAATGTGTGCGACAGACGCAATTTCGGTGACGCTGGCTGCTCGTGTATTCTTGCGAAATTAAAATATCGGACTTGATTCGAGTTATTTTTTTATTTTTGCGCCGCTTGCGAAGTGCGCTTGGAACAAATATCCCGTGATTCAGGGAAAAAGCCTTTTTTTGCTGAAGTGCACCCTCAGAAGTTTTTGCTGACAATGAAGGTGTTACACGCCAACAACAAACCTTCCTAACCACCAAAACCGGCTTGGCCCCGTGTAATAAATATGTAATAAATCTGTTGTGAAAGGTTTACAAACCCACGGCTCGATGTATAAATAGGTAGTTTTCCGCAGCAGATACCTGTTCCAGCCTCTCCGTAACTAATCGGGGTACACTTTGAAATATTCAATTTCTTCTCCCCAAACTCACACTCATGCGTAAGTTAATTCTTTCGGCCTGTTGCTTATTGGCATTGCTTCCGGCCTGCGTCACCCACAAGCAAGGAGTCAATTTTCAAGGCGACAACTTTCCGCCTACAAATTCCAGGGTTTACCCGAACAAACGCACTCCCTACCGCCTGCAACCCACTGACGTACTGATGATTCGGGTCAAGGGTTTGGAGCAAACCGACACCGATTTCATGAACTTGGAGGCGGCCGGTACATTCAACGCCTTCAATGAGGCGGCAGTCTTCAGCAACGGCTATTCCATCAGCGACTCGGGATTTGTGGCCTTGCCGGTCGTCGGCATGATACACGTGGGCGGACTGACGGTGGGCGAGGCTCGTACCGCCATACAAAAGGCGGTTGACAGACAACTCAAGAACAGCACGGTTTTTGTAGCAATGCTCAGCTTCCGCGTTTCGGTCATCGGGGAGGTTCGCACACCCGGCCAATACTACAACTACAATAACCAACTTACGTTGTTGGACGCATTGGCACGTGCCGGTGATGTAACCGATGTCGCTGACCGAACGCAAGTGATGCTCATCCGGCAAGCCGACAACGGCAACGAAGTGGTGAGGCTCAACCTGCTTGACCCTAATTTGGTAGTGTCCAAGTATTATTATCTGTTGCCGAACGACATCGTGTATGTACGGCCACTGAAGGCGAAATTCGGCCGCCAGAATGCAAACAACATCAACATTGCTGCCTCGCTGCTTGGAGCGTTGGCTGGTTTGACGGGTGTTGTAATTGCCCTGACACGTTAGCGGTTGCCTGATTTTTTTTCATGGCGGCGTTTTAAGCAAAAATTGCTCAAAACAGCCGTTCAGGAGTCCATCGAATCGCATTATTCCGAAACGAAAACCCTTCTGTTCCTATACCATTCTTAAGCCTGTGTAAAACTTTGGACAACTTCTTATGCTCAAAAGCAGTAAAACCGATGTTGTGCAAAAACCTGTGACGAACCATCTGCCATGAAACAACAATCCCAAACCGATACGGTGAACCTGAAGGCTCTGCTTGGCAAAATCATGAGCCGTTGGTATTTGTTTGCTATTTGCCTGCCTTTGGCACTGGGAGTTGCGTATTTGTACATGCGTTTCACGCCCAAAGTATATGAGGTAAAGGCATCCATCCTGATTGACGACAAGTCGAAAACAATACCCGACCAAGACCGGCTGATGCGCAGCATGGGGATGTTCGGCCCCAAAACGCAGCTTAAAGACGAAGTTGAGTTGTTGACTTCGTACCGCTATGTCAAGCAAGTGATTGACCGGCTCGGCATGAGGGTGTCGTATTTCAGCGTTGACGATTACAAGACGGTTGAGGAGTTTGGCGATTTCCCGTTCCGCATCAAACTGGACACCACCAAGGCGCAGATGATCAATACGCCGATTTACATCAAACGGCGCAGCAAGGACTTGTACGAGATACAAGTGGACGGGAAAAAAGTGAAAGTGTACGATCTGCTGGCCGACCGGGAATTGGAGGAATTGCCAAAAGTCGAAATCCGCACTGTTCAGAAGTTGACTCGCCCCTACAACAGCGAGGCACTGAATTTCAGCGTTGAGTTCGCCAAGAACCCCACGCTCTACGACAAAGACGAGTACTTTTTTGTCGTCAACAGCTTGGGCCAGCAAGCGGCAAACTACCAGGCCAACCTCAAAGTGACCCCGATTGACGACAAGAACTCCAGCGTCATCCAAATCAGTTCGCGCGGGACTGTTGTGGAAAAAGAGGAAAAAGTGGTGAACACGCTGCTGGAAGTCTATTTGGCCAACGAGGTGAAAAAACGCAACGAAGAAGGCAACCGTACCATTCAGTTCATTGACGATCAGTTGGGCATTGTGTCCGACTCCATACGGAGCACACAAGGCAAAGTGCGTGATGCACAATTAAGAGGTGGGGGTTTAACAGCAGAAGGTCGTGAGACCGTGCTAAACGAAAGATACACGCAAGTTTCCCAAGAATTACTTACTGCGCAAACAAAGGCAGATACTTACGATGCTTTGCTACGCAGCCTGCGCAACAACGAGGAAGTAGGAGGGGCGGGTGGCTCGGAGGATCCAAATCTGAGCAATTTGTTGGCTCAATACTCTGTGCTTCAGCAGGAAAAGGCACGCATGATGCAAACCTTGCAAGAAGGAAGTGCTCGAATGCAACAACAAAATGCAAAAATTGCGAGTGTTCGTCAGCAATTGATAGATGCGTTGACATCTTTGCGTAACACTGCCCGTATCAATGTAAGCAGGCTAAACGGAACCTTGGCGAGTATTAGTTCGCAACTGAGTTCAATACCGAAAACACAAAGTAGCCTTTTCCAAGCCGCTCGTGGCGGTGAGGTGCAGGACGAAATCTACAAATACCTGCTCCAGAAAAAAGCCGATGCAGGCATGGCCATTGCAACCAACATGGCGAGCAAGGAAATAATAGACCGGGCACGCCCCAATATAAACGGCCCCGTGTCGCCGAAAGGCTCGGTGATTTATCTGCTGGCGGGTATCATAGGCATGGCGTTGCCGCTTGCTTTCATATTCATCAAGGATGCCCTGTCTGACCGCATTGTGGGCCAAACGGATATCCAACTCAAAACCAACATACCTACCTTGGGTGTCATCGGTCACAACAGCAAGGCCAACACGTATTTGGTTGCCAATAGCTCGAAGTCGGCCTTGGCCGAATCGTTCCGGTCGGTTCGCGTGAACTTGCAGTACTTGTTCTTGGATACCAGCAAGAAGGTGATTGGTGTCACCTCGTCGCAGCAGGCCGAGGGCAAAACCTTCTGCTCCACCAACTTGGCAGTGGTGATGGCTCAGTCAGGCAAACGCACTCTGTTGATTGACTGCGACTTGCGCAAGCCGCGCGTACACACGCGTTTCAACTTGGACAATGAAAAAGGACTGGCCACTTACCTGACAGGCATGCACGACTGGGACGAGGCCGTGGTGCCGACCGACGTGGAAAACTTGTTCGTGGCCACCTCCGGGCCGATACCCGTCAACCCACTGAACTTGCTTGCCAACCAGCGCATGAAGTCGCTGATCGAACACCTGAAAAACAGCGAGGATTACGATTACGTGATTGTTGATACGGCACCACTCGGAGTGGTTTCCGACTTCCTGATTCTGATGAACTACACTGATTTCAACATCTATATCGTACGTCACAAAGTCACCGAACGCGAGGCCCTCAATAAGATAAACGAGCTATACGACACGAAACGAATCAAAGATTTGGCTATCTTGATCAATGGTGTCAAGTCCATGTCGGCGTACGGTTACAGCGACAAGGCGTACAAATACAGCACTTGACCAGGTGCATCATCCCAAATTGGCCGGAATTTGCCCAAAACGCTTCTTTCAATTCAGAAAAAGGCGTTTTGGTCAAATTCCGCTGAATACATTGCGTATCAAATTCGCGTTTTTGGTACGTGCCGCACATCAGCGACACAAACGGAGAATTGGTTTTTGTCCGGCATCTTAATTTTGAGACCGAAAAAAACTGTGGCATAAGCAAGCAGGCTTTGCCAACACCGCCCGTAAGACTACGTATTCAAAACCAACCCTCCCTGTGACTGTTTTGAAAACCCAAGAACCACCACCGGCCGAAGGCTTTCGCAAATATTTGCCCAACGTGTCGTGGATGCTGCTGGAGCGGATTTTCAGCATGGGCTTGGCGTTTGTGGTAAGCATCTACACGGCCAACTATTTGGCTGCCGAAGGATTCGGAAAGTTTAATTTTGCCCGCAGTTTTGCAGGTCTGGTCACTGTGGCTGCGCCGTTGGGTATTGGGGCAGTCATGGTTCGGAACCTGATCAACCGACCCGAAGAACGAACGCTGACCTTTGGCAGTGTCTTTGCAGTACGCATTATTGCCTCCACCGTGTGCGTTCTGCTGGCAGCCTTGCTGTCCTTTGTCTTTAATTTTTGGTGGAAGGATGACCTCAAGATGTGGATGGTCATTCTCGCGGCTCTCCCTGTCCTGTTTGAAACCTTCAACATGCTGGGGAGTTTTTACAATACGCAAGCCCAAGCCCGGTTCCACGTGCTCGGCGAGTTGAGCAAGTCGGTTGTGGCGGCAGTAGTGAAATTGCTTCTGATTTTTGTATTCAAAGCGTCTCCCATTTGGTTTGCCGTCACGTTGATTGTTGATCCGCTGGTTTACGCCGCAGTTGTATTGTCCGTTTATAAAATCCGCTACGACGAAACCCCGTTAAACTGGCGAGTAAACCGCACATACGCCTTGGAAATGGTGAGGCAGTCGCTGCCGCTGGTGCTGGCCGAATTTGTCATCATCCTATATATGCGGCTCGACCAAATCATGATAGGCTTCACGTTGAACGACATTGAGGTGGGTAAGTTTGCTGCTGCGCTGCGTTTTTCGGAAGCCACGTTCTTCATTCCAGTCATTCTGAGTAACGCGCTGTTGCCGGCAATCATTGCCGCCCGCAAGGTCAGCGAAAATCGATTCAGCGAACAAACCCAAAAACTGTCCGATTTGCTGGTGTTATCGGGTTTGGTCATTGCTGCGGGAGTGAGTGTGTGCAGCCCCTGGATATTCAAATACCTTTACGAACCCGAATATGCTGACGCGCAAACGGTTTTGGTGATACACGTGTGGTCGGGGATTATGGTCGGCTTAGGCATGGTTGCCAATTCGTGGCTGGTTGCCGCCAATCTGCAAAAATATTCCCTAAACCGCACCTTATGGGGTGTTGCAGTCAATGTAGTGCTCAACTTGTTGTTCATTCCTTGGCTGGGCATCAACGGGGCCGCCATTGCCACATTGTTTTCACAATCCGTAGCCTCCTATCTGAGCAATTACATAGCTCTGGAAACGCGTCCGCTGTTTTGGATTCAGACCCGCTCTCTGTTCGGATTGGGCTTCCTGTCGCCGCTCAGAGATATACTAAGTGGAAGGTTGCCGATTAAATAGCTTGAAATGAGTACTTTTGTTCCTCCCTCGCCCCTCAAGACCCCTGTCTTGTTTGTGGTCTTCAACCGGCCCGACACCACGGCTCAGGTATTTGAAGCCATTCGAAAAGCCAAGCCGCCCCGTCTCTACGTAGCGGCCGACGGGCCGCGTCCGGCCAAAGAAGGCGAAGCCGAAAAGACCCGGCTGACGCGTGAAATAGCCACGCGCGTGGACTGGGACTGCGAGGTGAAGACCTTGTTCCGTGACGAGAACGTGGGCTGCGGACTTGGCCCGGCCACGGCCTACGACTGGTTCTTTGCCAATGAGGAAGAAGGCATCGTACTTGAAGACGACTGCCTGCCGGATCAAAGTTTTTTCTGGTATTGCCAGGAACTGCTCGAAAAATACCGTCACGACACCCGCGTCATGCACATTACCGGCACCAACTTCCAAGGCGGTTGGCAGCGCGACCCGGCATACTCCTACTATTTCTCCTCCTATCCGCACGAATGGGGATGGGCCAGTTGGCGCAGGGCGTGGCAGTTGTTCGACTACAAGGTGAACAAATACCCTGAAATACAGGAAAAAGGCTATCTGGACGGCTATTATACCTCAGACTTGGAACTGAAGTACCGCATGAGCAAGATAACCAATACTTACCGGAACGATAAGGCCAACTGGTGGGACTACCAATGGAATTTTGCACTGCACATACACTCCGGGCTGGCGATAGTTCCTAACGTGAACTTGATTGAGAACATCGGCTTCGGCGAAGGCGCAACCCATACCCTGAGCCAAAAAGACAAACGCGCCGAGAACAAGGCAGGCACCATGAATTTTCCGTTGCGTCATCCTGAATTCATGATCAGAGACCAAGAATCGGACAAGCGGTATTTTCAAATGCAGATGAAAAGAATGTTTGCCCGCAAAATATACGGCTTCATGGGCCTGAAAGGCTACGACGCACGCGGGTGAAG
>JALOMD010000114.1 GCA_025455595.1 Cytophagales bacterium
CAACCGGAACAAGTCTTTCTGGGTTTTGCTCAGGCGGACAAACGCTTGGTCGGAAACCCTTGGCCCAAACTGTACGGATTGGATTTCCAAGCGGCGGTCGGGATGGAGAGCCGCCTGCTGTACCTTGAGTTCGTACAGACCGTCGGCACTGGCGAACCGGTAGTTTTTCAGCGAAAACTCGGCTTTGTCCAAAAAGGTGGCCGGATTGGCGGAAGACCGACTTGTGTCTGCCCCAAAGCGCACATCGCGAAACACCATGCGGATGTTGTCCGCCGACTGCCGCGACCTCCGGCCTGCGGGCATCTCCACCGTGTGGGCAACCCGGCCTTTGTCCACGATTATCTCCTTGATATCAATTTCGTTGCGCAGTTGGCCGAGCAGTTCGGCCAAGTCGGTTTTCCTTAAGGTACGTTGTTGTTCACTCGTGTCTTTTTGTTGGACAAGCACCACGTTCGGTTCGTTGATGTAAATCCCTTTGAGTTGTATTTTCTTGTCGGAAAGATATTCGCGCCATTGGATGTTTTTCAGTTGCACCGACCGAACCTCTACTTTCACCCGCTTCTTGTCCGACGCAGATTTTCGGGTAGGCTCCAAGCTGATGCGGTGCAAGCCAATGCTGCTGGTCAGGAAGTTGATGCCCACCCTGCCGATTTTCAACCGGTACTTGCCTTGGGTGGCGGCGGCGACCTTGGATTCGAGTTGTTCGCGCAGCGTAGGGGCCAGCCCGACGTTGAGCCACAGCATAACGCCCAGCAACGCGGCCAAGCCGAAGCCCGTAATCCACAAAACCACCCGCCCTGTTCGGGAAGTAGCGGCTTTTTTGAATCGGTTCTGGTGTGGGGAGAGGAAAAGTTTATGCATGGCAGGAAAAATGCTACGTACTGCCTTGCTTAACTAAAAAAGTGTTCCTGAAAAGACGCATTGCGGATGCAGCAAAAGCAAGTGCCGGTTGCGTTGGGTTTGCCCTGCCGACATCTTCAAAACGTTTTAGGCAATTTTTGCCCAAAACGCTTTGCAAAAAATTTGCAAAAAAACAGCAACACGGATTGAACGGATGCAAAGGATAAAAAATGGATTGAATCCGTTTCATCCGTCCGATCCGTGTTGCCATTCTTCGGAACAGGAGTCGTTTTGAGCAAATTTTGCCTAAATCCGCATTTCGTATTCATTCGTATTCCCGCACGAAGTCTGTTATCAAGCCGAACACTTCGCGGAACTTGGTCAGGGGCAGCGTCTCGGCCCGGTCGTGAATGTCGTGGTAGAAGCGGGGGCCGCCCAGCGTGTAGAAAAAGCACGCCCGAACGCCGCGCCGGGAGAAAAAATAGTGGTCGGAATTAGGGGCGTTGTCGCGTTTTTGGAGTTTGGGCAGGTACTTTTTCTCATCGTTGATGCGGGTGAGCAGGGCAAATTCCGATTCCAGCCGCAGGCCGTTCACCACCATCATGCCGTCGTCGCCGGTGCCGAGCAAGTCCAAGTTGATCAGGAACTTGATTTGGCGGAGCGGAAACAGCGGGTGGTCGGTGTAATGCTTCGAGCCGAGCAGCCCGGCCTCTTCGGCGGCAAAGCACATGAACACCACCGAACGGTCGGGACGGTTTTCGGGACGGGCGTAGTGTTCGGCCAGTTCGAGCAGCAGCGTCACGCCGCTGGCGTTGTCGTTGGCACCCGGAAAATACACGTCGCGACCCATGCGCCCCAAGTGGTCGTAGTGCGCCGTGATGGCGATGAACTCGTCGGGACGCACCTTGCCCGGCACGTAGCCGATTACGTTTTGCGTCGGGTAGTTTTTCACCAGTTCCGCATCCACCCGAAAGCGGGCCTTGCGGGCTGTGCTGTCCCAGTCTTTGCGCACCACCTCAAACGTCGGGTGGCTCAGGGCCGCCGTTGACACCCCGGCGGTCAGCTTTTCTTTCTCCAGTTGCACCAACGCCTTTGCCGTGTGCAGTTTTTCGAGCAAGTCCGGGTTGTCGGTGAACTGGCCGTAGTCGGCGGCGGCATAGGTCACCATCGTGCGGCGCAAGTCTTGACGCAGGAACGCATTGCGGGCCGACGTATCGCTGAAAATCCGCCGGTCAAGCGGCAACACAGTGACGCGGCCTTTTCCTGCCTGCGAAATGGCACTGACAATGAACTCCCGGCCCGGCGCCCAACGCCGCCGTCCGGTTTTCAGGGAGATTTTGCCCGGAAACGTGTTGATGTCCAGCGTGAAAGGTTGGAAATAGCTGCTGTCGAAACCGCGCAAGCCCATGTTGGCGAACCGGCCGCGCAGGTATTCGGCGGCAATGCGGTCGCCGTTGCTGACGTAGCCGCGTCCGTGGAAACCGGGAGCGGTGAGGGTCTGTAGCGTGGTGCGGGCACGGGTCATGTCTTGCGCCGAAGCCGCGCCAAAAACGAACAACACGAGTATGGATGTTCGGGCGGCATGGTTGCGAAAGGTTGAAGTCATAGCCATGAAGGTGGCGTTTCAGGCATTTTTTGTCCAAAACGCGGAGGTGCAACTTAACTTTAGATAACCTTTTAGCAAGCTTTCAGCTTGCGCACAGGCTGAAGCATGTGCTACAAAAATGCGTTTCGGGCAATTTTTGCCCAAACAACGGCTCGTGTGCGGTTTGAATTTGAAAGCGTTTTTGGCAAAAATTGCCCGAAACGTTCCTTTTATTCAAAATTCTGAATTCATAATTCTAAATTAAAATTCAGGCGACCAAGGCACCGTAGGATTCGGCCGTCAGCAGGCCGTCCAGTTGCGACGGGTCGGTGAGTTTTAGCTTCACCATCCAACCCTTGCCATAAGGGTCGCTGTTCACCAGTTCAGGGGTGTTGTTCAGGTCGGCGTTCACTTCCAGGATGGTGCCCGTCACGGGAATGTACAAATCGGAAACCGTCTTGACGGCCTCCACCGTGCCAAACACCTCATTCTGGGCAACTTCCTGGCCCACCGTGTTAATGTCCACATACACAATGTCGCCCAGTTCGCTTTGGGCAAATTCGGTTATGCCTACATAAGCCACATCGCCTTCGACGCGAATCCACTCGTGGTCTTTGGTGTACTTGAGTTCACTCGGAAAGTTCATAAAAATTGGAATGAAATTTGGGTGTAAAATGTGAATCGTCGAACTGGCTTCGGCACTATTGGTTTTATGCAAATGTTTCGTAGTTTTATCTTAAAACATTTCGCACTTTTGATAGTTTCTATTTGTAATTGTTTTAAACAGGCTGCCGGTTTATCCGTTACTTTTTCGCCGGGTAAAGATAAACATAAAAACGCGAACCGACGAAGCCTTTCCACTTCGGTTCCGTTTGGGTTCAGGGGCTGACATTCCTGCGGCGGCCGCACACCTGACAAACCCATGAATACGCAAACAGTCAACAAGATAATATACAAAATGGCGGCCTTGGCAAAGCTCAAAGGCAAGCCATTGAGCCACGACAGCGGCCTTGCGCAAGAACGCGACTACACGTTGGCCGACATCAACCGGTTTGTGGACGATCTGGCCTACAAGGGACAGAAAGCCGGTTTCACATTCTTGCCCAATTTCATCCCGCCCGCCTCGGTGGACGAGTTCATGGAAAGCATCACGTTTCCGGTGTTGTTTTTCCACCAAACCGGGGCAGACACCGTGCGGCCGCTGCTGGTCTATCGCGACGATGCCGACAACTTGGTGGGCGAGTACGCCGAAACCGACGAACGTTTCAAGCTGAACCAACTGCGGGCCATGAGCAAGCAGTTTTTGGTGCAGCGGCAGGCCGCCAACCCGCAGCAAGACGGCCAAGTGCTGTTTGTGTCCTCGTTTCCGGTCACGTATTTGGTTGACCAGCCCGGCGACAACGTAGGGCCGCAAGCCGAGCCGCCCACGCCGCTGCGCCGCCTGCTGAACCTGCTCGGCACCGAACGCCGCGACATCACGTACATTTACGTGTATGCCATTGTGGTGGGCCTCATCAGCTTGGTGCTGCCGCTGGGCATCCAAGCCATGATCCGGCTCATATCGGGCGGCATGATATTCAGTTCGGTGGTGGTGATTATTGCGGTCATCATCATCGGCGTGTTGGCTTCGGGGGCGTTGCAAATCATGCAGATTTCGATGGTCGAGATACTCCAGCAGCGCATCTTTGCGCGGGCGGCGTTCGAGTTTGCTTACCGCGTGCCCAAAATCCGACTGCAGGCGTTGTCCAAGTACTATCCGCCCGAACTGATGAACCGCTTCTTCGATGTGATAAACATCCAAAAGTCGCTGCCCAAACTGCTGGTTGACCTCACCGGTGCGGTGCTGCAGATACTGTTCGGCCTCATCCTGCTGTCTTTCTACCACCCGTTTTTCTTGGCGTTCAGCGTGTTGCTGCTGGGGGCGTTGTTGCTCATTTTCCGGCTTACGGGAAACAAGGGCCTGAAAACCAGCCTCACCGAGTCGAAATACAAGTACAAAATCGTGTATTGGCTGGAGGAAGTGGCCCGCACGGTGACGAGTTTCCGGCTGGCCGGCGACACCAACCTGCACTTGCAGAAAATGGACGACTACGTGGGCAACTACCTGTACTACCGCAAGAGCCACTTCAGCGTGTTGCGCAGCCAATTGGTTTACATTGTCGTGTTCAAGGTACTGGTCATCGGCGGCTTGCTCATCATCGGTACGTTGCTGGTGGTGAACCGGGGCATTACGCTGGGGCAGTTTGTCGCCTCCGAAATCGTGATTGTGCTGGTGGTGGCCGCCGTGGAAAAAATCATCGTGAACATGGACACCATCTACGACCTGCTCACGGGCGTGGAGAAAATAGGCACCGTGACCGACCTGCCATTGGAAAAAGAACGCGGCCAAGACATCAACTTGCAGCGAAACCCGAACGGGCTTGACATAACGGTGCAAGACCTGCAATACAAGTACCCGACCGGCCACCAAGCCCTGAACGGAACGAGCTTTTCGATCAAGGCCGGCGAGAAAGTCGCCATTGCCGGGCCGCCTGCATCGGGCAAGCACACGCTGGCCAAGTTCTTGGCCGGTGCCTTGGCCGACTACGAGGGTGGCATTGCGTTTGACGGTATCTCGCTGCGCGACATCCACCAGAAGTCGCTGCGGGCCACGGTGAGCAGCTATTTGTTCGACGACGCTATCTTCGAAGGTTCGCTGCTCGACAACATTGCCATGAACCGCAGCAGCGTGAGCTACGAAGACGTGCGTTGGGCCTTGGAAAAAGCCGGGCTGACGACTTACGTGAACAAGCTGGCCGAAGGCGTGCATACGCACATCGGTGCCGAGGGCAAAAAAATGTCTGACAGTGTGTCACAGAAGGTGCTCTTTGCCCGTGCCATTGTGTCGCGCCCTAAGCTGCTGATTGTGAAAGACACGCTGCCCGACATGTGCCGCACCGACCGCACGAAACTGATTGAGTTCATGACCGCCGCCGACGCACCGTGGACGCTGATAGCCGTAAGCAACGACCCGACGCTGTTGAGCCGTTGCAACCGCGTGCTGGCGGCCCAAGGCACCTTCGCCGAACTGGAAACCAATCCGGTGTTGAAGGATGCGATTTTTCAAGACTGAAAGCTCTGCCTAACAGTAGGCAGTGGCAGTGGCGGCAGCAGTAGGCAGTCAAAAAGCGTTTTGAGCAAAAATTGCCCAAAACGCCCGTGCTTGTAGCACATGCTTGAGCCTGTGCAAAATCCGACAGGATTTTTTCACTACAGGATACATGCAAAACAGTACGTTTTTGACAGTAAAAACCCGCCTCTGGCGGCACACAGGCTGAAGCATGTGCTACGGAAACAAGCGTTTTAGGCGATTTTTGCCCAAAACGGCAGACGCCCGTAATTCTTAATTCTACATTCTTAATTCTGAATTATCCTATGCTTCATATATCGAACGAACGAATCAATGCGCAGGACGTAGAAAAGAAAGTCTATGCGCTGAACACGCTGAACACACCGCGTTCGAGCCGTGTGTTGGCTTACTGGCTCATCGGCATTTTCGGCTTTTTCTTCCTGTGCCTTTTCCTGCCGTGGCAGCAAAACGTGGAGGGGACGGGCTTTGTAAGTGCCTTTACGCCCAAAGACCGGCCCCAAACGGTGCAGTCGGCCATTGCCGGGCGGATTGAGAAATGGAACATCTTGCAGGAAGGCCAACGCGTCAAGAAAGGCGATACCATTTTGGTGATGTCCGAGATAAAGGACGAGTACTTCGACCCGCAACTGGTGACGCGCCTGCAAGAGCAGATACAAGCCAAGCAAGACGGCATCGTAGCCACCGAAACGAAAATATCAGCCCTGAACGATAACATCTCAGCCTTGCAGAGCGGCCTGCGGTTCAAGTTGGAGCAGGCCCGCAACAAACTGGAGCAGGCCCGCAACAAGCTGGCAATGGACAGTGCCGAGTACGTGGCCGAAACCATCAACCTGCAAATCGCCGAGCGGCAGTTGCAGGCGGGCCAGCGGCAGTTGGCCAAGAAAGACGGCGGCGACAACGACGTAGGCCTGATTTCGCTGGTGGACTACGAGCGGCGCAAGGCCAAGTTCCAAGAAACCAAAGCCAAGCTGATTTCGCTGCAAAACAAAGTGGCCGTGTCGCGCAACGACATCATCAACGCCCGCATCGAGCTTAGTTCCATCAACGCCGAATACGCCAAGGAAATCGCCAAGGCGCAGTCTGACCGCAGTTCGGCCGTCTCGTACCTGGCCGATGCCGAGGGCGAACTGGCCAAGCAGCGTAACAAACTCTCCAGCGTGGAAGTGCGGGTCACCAACCGTTCCATCATTGCACCGCAAGACGGCTTTATTGTGAAGGCCCTCAAGGCTGGCGTGGGCGAAACGGTGAAAGAAGGCGAGGCCATTGCCACCATCCAGCCCGACATGCCGCAGAAAGCCGTGGAGATGTACGTGAAGGCCATGGATGTGCCGCTGCTGCAAAACAACCGCATCGTACGGGTGGAGTTCGACGGCTGGCCCGCGTTGCAGTTTTCGGGCTGGCCCAGTGTGTCGGTGGGTACGTTCGCGGGCCGCGTCGCCAATATTGACTATGTGAACAGCAAAGACGGCAAGTACCGCGTGCTGGTGATACCCGACCCCAACGAAGAGCAGTGGCCCGAACAATTGCGCATGGGTTCGGGCGTGCGGGGCTTTATCATGCTCAACGACGTGCCCGTCTGGTGGGAAATCTGGCGGCAACTCAACGGCTTCCCGCCCAGCCTGCAAACGCCGACCCCCGGCTTGGAAGATTCGTCGGACAAATCGAAGGAGGAGGGCAAGGATGCGAAAAAGTAAGCCCATAGCACCACTGTCTCGGCTGGCTGTCGGCTGGCTGCTGGGTGTCTGTTGCCTGTGCTTCAACCTGCGGCCTGCGGCGGCGCAAATCGTCTCCCGCGATGGCAAAACCATTGCCCCCGCCGAAGCCAACACCATGACCAGCGACGATTTTTTCAAACTGGTGCTCAGGTATCATCCCGTGGCCCGGCAAGCCGCATTGCTTACCGAACAGGCCCGCAGCGAAATTCGCTTCGCACGCGGCAATTTCGATCCCAAGCTGGAAGCCGACTACGAAAACAAGGAGCTCAACAACACGTTTTACTATCACCGTTGGAACAGCCAACTGAAAGTACCCCTGTGGATTGGCGAACTCAAGACCGGCTTTGAGCGGGGCGTGGGTGGGTTTGTGAACGGCGAGAACTACACCCCGCTGGGCGGCTTGGTGTTTGCGGGCGTGTCCGTGCCGCTGCCCATCAGCCAAGACTTCCTGATTGACGAGCGGCGCAATGTGCTGCGGCAGGCGCAGGTGTTTCGCAACATTGCCGAAGCCGAGCGGGTGAAGGAAATCAACAAGCTGATTCTGAACGCGGCCAAAGACTACTGGGAGTGGTACTTGATGTACAATGAGAACGTCATGCTGCAAGAAGCCTATGAGCTGGCCGACCTGCGTTTCAGAGGCGTGGCGGGCCGGGTGAAAGAAGGCGACTTGGCAGGCATTGATTCGGTGGAGGCACAAGCCATTTTGCAAGACCGGGCCATCCGGCTGCGGGAAGCCCAAGTCGGCTTGCTCAACGCCCGCATCCGGCTGTCGAACTACCTGTGGGGCGAAGACGACACGCCGCTGGAACTGCCGGAGGTGATTTCCCCGGAGCGGTTCGGAGCCGGGCAAATCGCCCCGGACGAAACCACCTTGCAACGCCTGCGCGACTTGGCCCAAGCCAATCACCCGGAACTGCGCAAGCTGGTCTTCAAAAACGAGCAACTGGGCATCGAGCGACGTTTCCTCCGCGACCGGTTCAAGCCCAACCTGCGGCTCAACTACAATTTCCTGAGCAGCCCCACCGGCAACGGCGGTGCCATATTGCCCGGCGATGTGAACATGGCGTTCCTGCGCAACAACTACAAGTGGGGCTTTGAGTTCAGCTATCCGTTGTTTTTGCGCAAGGAACGCGGCAAGTTGGCCCTGAACGAAATCAAAATCGAGCAGAACGACTTGGAACGCCGCCAGTTGGGCCGCGAAATCCAGAACAACATCCAAGCGACCTACAACGACCTGCGCAACTTGGACTCGCTGATTCGGCTGCAGGAGCAGAACGTGACCAACTACCGCCGCCTCCGCGATGCCGAACTGGAGCGTTTCAACAACGGCGAAAGCTCGCTGTTCCTGATCAACTCGCGGGAAACCAAGTACATCGAGGAGCAGGTGAAGCTGTTTTCGCTGCGCACCAAGTATGCCAAGGAACGCGCCGAACTGCTCTGGGCCGCCGGTCTGTCGAACTGGAACGAATTGTAATGGCCAATGGCATTGGCGTTTTGGGCAAAAATCGGTAAATCCCGCAATTGCCTGTCCCGACGTGTCGGGAGCGGGAACACCTGAAACACCAATCGGCGAAATTTTTGGTAGCGGCAATCGGCGGACACGAAGTCCGCCGATTGCCGTTTTGGGCAAAAATTGCTTAAAACGCCGACAGCTCGATTCCTAACGGACAAACGCCAAGACAGCGTTGGCGAATGCGTCGGACTCGGTGACGAACGGCTCGTGCCACGAGTTTTCGAAGTTCACCTCTGTAACGGATGTGTTGGTTAGCAGCGGACGGGTGGCCTGTGCCACTTCCAGCGGCACCACACCGTCTTTGACACCCCAGAACAAACCAACCGGAACGCGCACAGTTGAGAGCAACGCTCCTTTCTCAAAGGTGCGGCTTTCCACCGCCCCGTAGTAGTGGTACGCTTTGCCGTGCGTAAACTGGGCCAGTGCCGTGTTGGGCGAGGCAAAGGCGTAGTTGATGACAAATTTCCTGTCGCTGTAGAGCGAAACCGGATTGCCGCCCAGTTTGTACATCCAGCGGTAAATGCCTTCCCAATCAACCGTAGCCGCGTTTTCACGCGTGACCGGATGCGCCGTCAAGTAGGCCATGGCTTCAGCATTGTTTTGCTTGCGGGCTTCGCGCAAAGCCCATTCCCGCACCTCAAACAGCCAGTTGTAGTACGAGAACATGCCGTTGACCATCACCGCACCTGACACCAAGCGTTGGTTGTCGTTGCTGGTCAGGAACTGCCAAGCCAGTTCAACCCCGAAGCTGTGCCCCAACAGGTAAATTTGGGCATTCGGGTATTGCCGACGCAGCAGCCTGACCACCAGAAGCAGGTCTTCGCCAAACTGAGCATACCGCAACGTGGTTTCCGAAACCTGTCCCGAAGAAGCCCCGGCTACCCGCTGGTCCCAGTAGGCTACCATTGCCCCGCTTTCGATTCCCTTCAGATAAGGCCGGTAGCACATGGCGCAGTCGCCGGGGCCGCCGTGAACAAACAGGACAATTTTGTTGGACTGGCCGTTGCCTCGCACCCAAACGGGCATGTTGGCTCCTTTGTGTTGCAAAAACAAAGTGGTGGATTCGGTGGGCTTCGGGTCTGGGCTGTTGCAGGCAAAAACAACGGGCAACAAACCGCCCAGCAGGAGCAAAATGATTTTTAATGTCGTTTTCATGGTTGTGTTTTGTTTGAACGCATAGTAGTGAATCATCAATATGGCGTTTTGGGCAAATTTTGCCCAAAACGCTTACCTTCCTTTAAGAGGAATCAATGCGCCTGCTTCGAGGCTGAATCGCGTGAGTCGCGAGGTGTTGTAAGGCCGCTGCTGCATCAGGTTCAGGCGGGTGTACCAAGCCAAGGGAATGTTGCGTCTTACCGACAAGTCGCGGCCAATACCCACCGAAACCGTGGGCAGAAAAGCATTGCCGCCCGCCCAGCGAACCCGCTCAAAGTCGCCGCTTTTGTTTACTCGGTAAGTCTGTCCGTCCAAGAAATAACGGAAGTAGGCAGGCGCGACGGAAACCTCGAATAATCCACCCCGCCGTCCGGTGCGACGGTAGCCCAGTTCAGGAGAAAGAATCAGCCCGATGTGGTTGTGCGGATGGCGGTACACAGCCAGCCCCACTGCGGCGTACAGGATGTGGCTGGAGCCTTTGTTTTCGTTGAGGCCGCTCAACACAGTTTGTTCATAGGCTGTCCGCAGGCCGTAGTGGGTCACGGTTTCGCCGTAGTAGCCTACCCGCAGCGATTGGGCCGAGGCGGTTGAGAGGGTCGCCGTCAAGAATGCGGCAAGTATTGTTCGTTTCATAGTTATAGGAAGTTGTTTGCGAATGCAAAACTACTCCCGCATGAAACGCCACACCATCAGGCCGTCGCGAACAATCGGCCAAATCGGTGAAATAAAGGTTGAATCAGTGAAAACACAGGTTGAATCAGAAGCCGTTTTCCAGCCAATTCTTGAAGTCGGGAGCCTTCTGCTGGCTCACGATGATGTCTTTGGGCAAGGCGGGTTCCACTTCCACTTTTAGTTTGCCATACGTGTCGTTGAGATACGAACGGCAGGCGCGGCGGTGCAGGATAAACTGGCGGTTGGCCCGGAAAAAAGTATTTTCGGGCAGGTTCCCGGCCAACTCGTCGAGCGAGGAGTTGATGACGTACTTGCTCCCCGAGAAAGTATTCAAAAACACAGTGGCATCGTCAATGTACACATAGGCTACTTCTTCGACAGCGATGGGGATATTGCGCAGGCCGCTGTTGACAATGAGCGTTTTGCGGAAGTTGTTGGTAATGGGGGCGGTTTCTGGCTGACTAACAGACGGGGAGGTAGCTTTGTGGTACAGATACAAGCCCAGATACAACAGGTTCATGCCCAAAATGATAAGCACACTGATTGGGAACTCATAAATCGGATAGGTTGATTCGTCAATCGGCTGTTCCACTACAAATTGATAGTAAAGCAACGCCAACAATACGGATACTGCCACCGGTCCCAAAAACCCGATGAGCAACTGCCCAAGTATCCGGCGGACAGGCCGCCCGAACCAATCATGCCGACGGTCTAACCAGACAGTTGCCGTGCGTACCAGCCACCACACCACCGCAACTATAACCGATGCCCCGATGATGTCACGTATGTAAAAGGGTTGACTCCAAAGGGTGAACACGCTATCCGTTTGCCCGACATTGACAATAAAATAGCCGAGCAGCAGGCTGCCGATTATCATCACCGGCCGGTCACGGTAAGTAACGTTCATGGCGACGTGGAAAAACACGGTAATTGCTTCTAAATCTACAAGACGAATCAGTAAGAACCAACAGTGCCGTTTTGGGCAAAATTTGCCCAAAACGGCACGCCAAGTTCCATTCGCGTACGCGGTCTTTGAAAGACAAAACCGACGGCACATGATTGTTTGCGCCGTCGGTTTTTTAGTTTAGGTCACTGGGCTTTCACTCATACACAAACGTGGCCTCCAACTGCGAATTGACGTTGCCCTGCGTTTTCTGCCGGATGCTGCGCACAGGCAAGCCTGTCGGACTGTACTGGAACGTGTAGTTTTCCGTGTAATTCACCGTTCCGTTTGCCAGCTTCATCACCACTTTGCCCGGATTGTTCGGGTGCAGCACCATCGAAGGCAAGAACAGAAAACGGGTCAGCAGGTGGTCGGATTTCGGTTTGTCGTCGAAGTCGGAATATTCAAACGTGTGATCCACATTGAAGCCGGAATTGCCGCGCAGATAGACCGTTTCCTTGGTCAAATTACCGTTGCCTGCATACGCAAAGTCCGTCCGGTAAGTGGCTTGCACTTGGCCTGCGTCATCCGCAGTTTCGCGTAATTCCTGCATCAGCCGATTGTCCGCGAAAGTAAATGTGCGACGTTCCAGCAGCCTGCCGTTGGGCCGGGCCTCTTCCGTTTTTTCCAGCACACCGTCTTTGTAAAAATACGTCTTGATGCTGGTCGTCAGCGTGCCGTTGTTTTGCGTCACGCGTACCAGTCTTTTCAAGTCATCGTACTGCATCTGGTAGGTAATCCGTTGGATTTTGGTCGGGTCGCCCTGCACAAATTGGTACTGTGAAACGTATCGCGTGAGCTTGCCTTCGCTGTCGTACTCGAATTCCTGAAAGTCAGTGGCTGAGTAAGCAATTTTCTTCAATCGGCTGCCAGCGGGAAGCGTATTGTCGGCCTCGACGGTTACAGCGGCTTCGTCCAATTGGCTGACGTTCTTGTCACTGACAGCCGTGAAGCGGAACACGTACGTCCCGACGCGCAAGTTGCTCGCAGATACGGCATTTGCATTGACCGGGTCGTTTGTCAGGACTGCCGTATTCGGGCCGGAAACCTGCGTCCAAGTCACCGACTTGATGCTTCCTTTGTCAACTGTGGCCGTACCGCTCAGTGTCACCGAACCGGTTTTTACGCTGACGGTTTTGTCGGTTCCGGCGTTTACCACCGGAACGGGGTTTTCGGTGGGCTTTTGCGGTTCCAGCACGTCATTTTCCCGGCAGGCGGTGAACAGGCTTGTCAGTCCTGCGCATAAAAGGATGATGAATGAATGGGAGGGTTTAAAAACAGTTTTCATTGTTGTTTACTGGTAAAATGGATGGTTTTGGAGTTGGAAACAAGTATGATTCTAAAAGCCGGTTTGTCAGTTGTTTCGTTTTTCAATAGTTATGCCTAAAAGTATAAATGCCTGATTTTCAGTTAGTTATAAAAATTTATACAAAAGATAAATTTCTTGACTGTACAATTTCGTACAAGCAAACGTCCGATTCCGAACAGATGTCCAAAGATGGCTTGTACATAGATTATCCAACCACAGCCTGCGTTTAAACCGGATAAATTTCAGGCTGAATCGTAAAGAAAAGCGACTGAAAATTTGGGAGCGAGGCCGAGGATTAGTTCCTGTGTTGGTCACCGTAAAGACGC
>JALOMD010000752.1 GCA_025455595.1 Cytophagales bacterium
ACCTGACAATCCATCAAGGTAATCTATAAATCCTACGAATCAGGGTTCAGACAAAATAGTATCTCCCAAAAACACAAAACCTACCCTTCGGTTTTTACACCTTTTACATGAAACGAAGAGAATTTGTCCAAACCCTGGCTACCTCAAGCGTAGGCACCATCCTGATTAAACCTGATTTTGCAGCCATTCCCGAAGCTACGGTGACCGTTCAACCAGATAAAATAATCGGGCAGGTGGACAAGCGGATGTATGGACATTTTTTGGAACACCTCGAAAACGTTATTTACGGTGGTATTCACGATGCACAGTCTGCCAAGTCGAATGCGTCGGGTATTCGGATGGATGTGGTACAGGCCATTAAGGAAATGGGCGGTGCCCACGTGATTCGCTGGCCGGGCGGCAACTTTGCCAGCTATTACCACTGGAAAGACGGCATCGGGCCGCGAGCCAATCGTCCCCGACGGTTAGATGTGGTGTTTAATCAATACGAAAGCAATCATTTTGGCACCGACGAATACCTCGAACTCTGTCGCTTGCTGGAATGCGAACCGTTTATCACGGTCAATATGGGTTCCGGCTCACTGGAAGAAGCCTGCCAGTGGGTCGAATACTGTCGCCGCGAAAAACGACAGCCGCCGGTGCGTCTCTGGGGGCTGGGCAACGAGCACTGGGGGCCGTGGCAGGTAGGCTACTACACCGCTGACGAATACGCCCGTAAGGTACAGCAGTATGCACAATTTATGCGGGTGGTAGAGCCGGATATTGAGTTTATCGGAGTCGGGCATACCGAACCGGAGTGGAACGATTTGCTGCTGAAACGGGTCGGACCGCAACTCGACTGGCTGAGCATCCATTTGTACGGTCACCGCACGTTTCTGGACAAACAAGATGACTTTGATTCAACGGTTGCCACGCCCGGCTATTTTGAGAAAGAAATCCGGAAGATGGTCGAACAACTCGATGAGTACGAGCAGAAAAACCCGCGCCAAAACCCAATCCGGATTACGCTGGAAGAATGGAACACCCGGCACATCCGCAACCGCAATCAGTTGTGGCGCGGCAGTCATCGGAATATTGTGGACGCGCTGTTTACCGCCGGTGTGTTTAACGTGTGTCACCGATACAGCAACCGCGTGAAGATGAGCAACTTTGTCTTTCTGCTCAATTCTCACGCCCCGATTGTGGTGCAAGGCGACCAGCTCATCCGAACGGCTACGTTTGATGTTTTCCGGCTCTATGCCACGTTGAGTCAGGCAAATGCCGTTCGCACGGAAGTGAAAAGTGAACCCTTTACCGCACCACTGCTGAAAGTACCCAACTGGAACGAAAATACTGATCTTTCACCTGTCACTACAACCCGGCTGGATGCTTCCGCTACGCTGGATGCCTCTGGTAAAAAATGCAGCCTTTTCTTGATTAATCGCTACCGTGACAAACCTATGCAGGTAAAGTTGGATTTTGCTGGTAAAAAGCTCGGTAGCTCAGCAATGCTACATACCCTCACCGCTAAAGACCTCACCTTAGTCAACACTCTTGAAAAACCCACTAACGTTCGGAGTACAAGCCAGTTGGTATCACTGAAAAACAATACGATCCAGATTCCGGCGTGTTCGGTGAATGTGTTGGAGATGTCTTTCTCTTAATTTTCGGACGAAGAAGATTTCGGAGCCAGCGGAGCCGTTTTGGGTAGAAAACGGTCAAAAGACTGTTTGGATTAGTTTTCCAAACAGTAAAACCGGACTGTCGGCTGCCGAAAATTAACCCAGACGACCTCTTAGCTTGACTTTAGAGACTGTTTGAATTAATTATTTCGGGCTGCAAAGGCGGCTTTTTGG
Organism: Cytophagales bacterium; assembly: GCA_025455595.1. GTDB lineage: Bacteria > Bacteroidota > Bacteroidia > Cytophagales > 172606-1 > Xanthocytophaga. Next base: position 1,836 of record JALOMD010000752.1, read on the forward strand.
CTGCGCCCCCGACAAGTCGGGACAAGCTTTCGCCGTTTTCTCGACCCGTAGAAAATCCGCTCTTTTCGCTTCCGAAAAATTAACTCAAACAGTCTCTTAGCCTTTGGTATAAAGCGAATCATCGAATCCACCGAAGGCGGGCCGATTGCTTTTTTGTTTTTGAACATGATGTTAAAAACGCAACATCCGAGAATCGAGAACAGGCCTCCCTACGATGCGAACAGCAGCTTTTGCCAATTCGCAAACAGCTAAAGTCAAGTTTAGAAGTCATTCAAAATTCCGTTCAGAAAAACGTTTTGAGCATTTTTCATCCGAAACGCATGTATTAGGTTTCAGCCGAGCCTATGGTTACAGTCATCCCGCCTTGTCGGGACACTTGGGCAAAACATAATCTCAGGTAACTTCCGAACGCCATTGTCCGCGACCCGATTCGGGCTTGCTTGGTGCCGCTGGTTTTCGCACCCGCCCGCCCGATCACCAGACGAGGCCACCCTATTGCCAGCGATAACATTTTGTCGGCGGTGTGTCACAGGTCATAAAACCCTGTGGATTGATGTTTTTGCCAGCACATCTCTGATTTCCAGACTGTTAAACTATCCACATATACATGGGGTAGCCACTTTCGTACAAACCGGCGAACAATACATTGACAAAATAATATCGGAATAGGAAAAAATATTGATAGTTCTCCCAAAAGGTCAAATCTATATTTGTATTGTCCAAACAGTGTTCTGTGCGCTACCACCGTTTGCAGCAGGATATGTATCATGATTGACCGTGAGCCGTACAATCCACACATGTAGCTGTAGGATGTTTCCCGTCTGCCTCAAGGCCGTCTTTACTGTTTTTCAGGTGATGGTTTACGGAAAAGTCCGGTCGCTGGATGCAGCAACACAACCAACAGTTTTACCCGAATCACATTGAGGTCAATCACGCAACTTGTTCAAGTGGAATAGCACAACATTATTTGCTCGTCTTATCAATTAACCAACCTTTCCGTAAACTTTCTATTATCATGCAAACACTTTTTACTATTATCAAGAAAATTGCTCGAAACCAAAGGGTTTTGGCTTGTCTTCTTGGAGTAATGGTTGTGATGGCGGCTTGCCGACCGGAGGATGAATCCGAACTGGTTCCCGATAACCGCAAAGGCAACATTCTGAACGAGTTGTCTGCCAGACCGGAGTTCTCTTCTTTCGTCCAAGCTGTTAACCGCACGGGTTACAAAAACTCCATCGGCGGCGGCGGCGGCCTGTTCACGGTGTTTGCCCCCAACAACGAAGCAGTTCAGGCGTTCCTGACGGCGAACAACTACGCTAATCTGGATGCGATTCCGTTGCTGACGTTGAACAAGTATTTGGGCAATCACTTCATTCCGGCCTCCATGCTTTATCCTGCCGATTTCAGTTCGCGCAGGTTCAATGCCAAAGGCGACAACCGTTACAGCTCGTCCGGTGATAAGTTTCTGACCGTTTTGTACACCGATGCCAG
>JALOMD010000115.1 GCA_025455595.1 Cytophagales bacterium
ACTGATGCTTTACCAGAAAATCGGTGTTGGCAACGGAGCCGGAGCCAACAACCCTTGGCTGCAAGAAATGCCCGACCCCGTGACCCGTACGTGCTGGGACAACTACTTGGCGGTGAGCCAGAAAATGGCCGCCGACTTGGGCCTGACCCAGAGCGAAGAGGATGGAAACGACATTGTGCGGTTGGAAGTACCCGGCCAGCAAGCCATCGAATTGCCTGCCGTTATCCAACCCGGTTTGGAAGCCGGTACGGTAGCTTTGGCAATGGGTTACGGACGTGAAAAAGCGGGTCGGGCGGCCAACGGCGTAGGCAAGAACGCTTACCCGTATGCCTCGGTGACCAACACGGGTGTCAGCTACATGGCGGGCAACGTGAAGGTGACTAAAACCGGCAACCGTTACAAAGTGGCGCAGGTGCAAACGCACCACACCATCATGGCCCGTCCGGTGGTGCAAGAAGCCAAACTGGCGGCTTACCAACAAAACCCGATGGCCGGTCGGTACGTGCCGAAAGTCGCCACTTCCGAAGGGCCGAAAAACGCCACTGACATCTCGCTTTGGAAAGGCCATAAATACCCCAACCACTCGTGGGGCATGGTAATTGACCTGAACTCCTGCACCGGTTGCGGTGCTTGCGTAGTGGCTTGTCACGTTGAGAACAACGTGCCGATGGTGGGCCGCCAAGAAGTGGTGAACCGCCGCGAGATGCACTGGCTGCGCATTGACCGCTACTACAGCAGCGATGCCGACCCGAAAGCGGGTGGAATTGACGGCGTGAAAGCATTGGAAGTGGCTTCGGCCAACCCGGAAGTAGTGTTTCAACCGATGTTGTGCCAACACTGCAACAATGCGCCTTGCGAAACGGTGTGCCCGGTGCTTGCCACTACCCACAGTTCGGAGGGCCTGAACCAAATGACCTACAACCGTTGCTTCGGCACGCGGTACTGTGCAAACAACTGTCCGTACAAAGTGCGTCGGTTCAACTGGTTCAATTATACTAACGACGAGCGGTTTACGGATGTGAACTACATGGCGCAGACCGAGTTGGGTCGTATGGTGCTGAACCCGGACGTAACGGTTCGCTCACGCGGGGTAATGGAAAAATGCACCATGTGCGTGCAACGCATCCAAGACGGCAAGCTGAACGCCAAAAAAGAACGCCGCCGCCCGGTTGACGGTGAAATCAACACTGCTTGCGCCGCCGCTTGCTCGGCCGGAGCCATCCTGTTCGGTGACATGAACGACCCCGAAAGCCGCATCAGCGATCTGCACCGCAAGGAAGCCGAGGGCCGGATATTCAGCGTGCTGGAGGAAATCAACACGCGTCCGCAGGTGACCTACCTGACCAAAATCAGGAACAAGGCGTAAAAAAACGACCTGCTGGCAAACAAACCGGTTCGTCATTCGGTAGTACGTTCAAACGGTTCGGTGTTTTAAGCAAATTTCGCCCAAAACGACTTTCACAGGAAACAAAAGCGTTTTGGGCAAAAAAAAGGAAACTCGCGCAAACACCACACCGAAAGTAAATAAAGTCCGACAGCCAATGGCTAACGGCCAACAGCTAACTTTGCATTCGTCATCTTCAAAATACACTTTATGAGTCACGTCACTTCATCCGTAAGACCGCCGCTGGTAACCGGCGGAAAAACCTACGGCGATGTTACCGAAGACATCACCCGGCAGGTGGAAGGCAAACCGACCATGTTGTGGAACGTCGCCTTTCTGATTTCGTTGATTGTGTTGGGGATCGGAGCTTACGGATTGTACCGGGTCTTCTGGTTCGGCATCGGCGAATGGGGCTTGAACAAGACCGTCGGCTGGGCTTGGGACATCACCAATTTTGTGTGGTGGGTAGGCATCGGCCACGCCGGCACGCTGATTTCGGCGATTCTGCTGCTCTTCCGCCAGAAATGGAGAACCTCCATCAACCGTGCGGCCGAGGCCATGACCATTTTCGCCGTGTTGTGCGCCGGCAGCTACATCCTGATGCACATGGGTCGCACTTGGCTGGCTCACTGGGCGTTGCCGCTACCCAACACCTACGGCCCGCTGTGGGTGAACTTCAACTCGCCGCTGGTGTGGGATGTTTTCGCCATCAGTACATACCTCACTGTTTCGCTGGTTTTCTGGTACATCGGTTTGATTCCCGACCTGGCCACCATCCGCGACCGGGCCAAGAACAAGGTTTCCAAAATCGTGTACGGGCTGCTTAGTTTCGGTTGGGACGGTGCCACCAAGTCTTGGCAGCACTACGAAACCGTCAGCTTGGTGTTGGCCGGTTTGTCCACGCCGCTGGTACTTTCAGTACACACCATCGTGAGTTTCGACTTTGCCACTTCGGTGATTCCGGGCTGGCACACTACCATTTTCCCACCCTATTTCGTGGCCGGTGCCATTTTCTCCGGCTTCGCCATGGTGTTAACGCTGATGCTGGTGACCCGCGAGGTGTTCAATATGAAAGACTACATCACCATCGGCCACATCGAGTCCATGAACAAAATCATCATCGTGACGGGTTCGATTGTGGGTGTGGCTTATATCACCGAGTTTTTCATTGCTTGGTATTCAGGCGTGCAATACGAACGCTACGCTTTCGTGAACCGGATGTTCGGCCCGTATTGGTGGGCATACTGGTCTATGATGAGTTGTAACGTGATTTCGCCGCAGTTGCTGTGGATCAAGAAAATCCGCACCAGCGTAGTGGCCACGTTCATCCTGTCTATCGTGGTGAACATCGGGATGTGGTTCGAGCGGTTCGTCATCATTGCTACCTCGCTGCACCGCGACTATCTGCCGTCGAGCTGGGCCATGTTTACGCCTACTTACGTGGATGTGCTGTGCTACCTGTATTCGTTCGGCTTCTTCTTTACGTGTTTCTTCCTGTTCGCCAAGTTCCTGCCGGTTATCAATATGGCCGAGGTTAAGGCAATCCTGAAGTCTTCGTCGGAGCCGGTGGAGGAAACCCGCAAGGCCACCACTGTACAGCCCGGCTATCAGGCTCGTCCGGCTTTCAACAAAGAAATGGATTAAGGCAACATCCAGCGTTTTGGGGATTTTTTGCCCAAAACGCTGGACTTTGCTTTCAAATTTGTCAAAGAAGCGTTTTAGGCGAAAAATGCCCAAAACGCCAATACCAAAGTCATAGGCAACAATAGACTTTTTCACAACAAGTTCATGGAACAACATCATAATCACACCGAAAGCACTTTTCTGGTCGGTATTTTCGACGACGAAGACGTGCTGATGAGTGGCGTAAAGAAAATCAGAAACAGCGGTGTAAAGATTCATGAAGTATATACGCCGTTCCCGATTCACGGTCTGGACGAGGCGTTGGGCTACAAACGCAGCTTCATGTCGCGGGCCGCGTTTCTTTTCGGACTCACCGGCTTCACCTGTTTGGTGGCACTGATGGTCTGGACGATGGGGTCGGACTGGCCGATGAATGTGGGCGGCAAAAACTACGTGTCGGTGCCGGTGTTGGTGCCGGTTGCTTTTGAAGGAACCGTGCTGTTTGCCTCGTTGGGCATGGTGGCTACCTTTCTGACGGTTTGCAACTTGTATCCCGGCAAAAAGCCATTCCTGTTTGACAATCGCACCACCGACGACAAATTTGCAATGGCGATTGACGTGTCGAAAAACAAACTTTCGGCTGACGAAATCACTTCGATTGTGAAGAACTACGGTGCCATCGAAGTATCAACGAAACTGGTGCAGCCGGGCGACTTGGATTGAGTCGGCCGACGTTTCATTACATTACAGGATTCACGAAACACATATATGATTTTATCCAGAAAATTGACTTTCGGCAGCCTGCTGGTAGGCGTATGGCTTGTTTCAGGCTGCCAACCGGACTACAACAGCCGTGGGGTGGAATATGCACCCAATATGTACGAAGCGGTTTCGTACGAGCCGTTCCGGCAGAACGCCGACTTCAAGAACCCGATAAACGAATACGGCAACAACCTGTGGTATCCGGTGCAAGGAACCGTGGCGCGGCGCAACTACCAGACCAGTTTTCGGCCTGACAGCGGTGCGGCCATTGAGGACTTGATGCTATACAACATTCCGAAAGACAGCATCGGCATTGCCGAACGGGTGTTGAAAAATCCGGTTCCGCTGAACGAACAAACCTTGGCCGATGGCAAGGAACTTTATACCCGCTATTGCCTGCACTGCCACGGCGAAACCGGCAAAGGCGACGGCCCGGTGGGCAAGGTTTACAAAGGCGTGCCAAATTATGCCGGTTCTGGCTACAAGGACATGAACAGCGGACACATCTACCATGTCATCACGCACGGCAAAGGCCGCATGTGGCCGCACGGTTCGCAAATGAACCCGGTGGAACGCTGGAAGATAGTCCATTACGTCCATGAGCTACAAAAACAGTGATTTCCCTTGCGGATCACAAGCCTAACCTGAACAAAAAGCATTCTAATCTTTTTTACCATAATGGCTGAACATCATTCGGTATCTTATAATCTGGACGAGCAGTACACTTTTTCGCCTTCGGTGCGGCGCGTCACGCTGATTTCCATTGCGGTGGGCGTAGCCTTGGTGATTTTGGGCATTGTGTTGGCCATGTTTGGCGGGCACGATGCGCACGGCGGCGAACACGCAGGCCATGCGGCCGAACATGCCGGGCACGCCGCCGAACACGGCCCCACTTGGCTGAAGCGTCTTTTCGTGAATTTGTGGATTAACAATGTGTATTTCACGGGCATTGCCGTTTGCGGTGTCTTTTTCGTAGCCGTCCAGTACGTGGCTTGGGCCGGTTGGTCAACGGTGGTGGTGCGGATTCCGCAGGCGTTTGGTTTCTTCCTGCCCATCGGTGGCGTGCTGATGGTGTTGTATTTCGTGGTGGCAGGTGCCGATATGTTGCACATCTTCCACGGACACGGCTTTTTCCATTGGACGCTTGACGGCGTGGCCGACGAAAAAAGCCCTAACTACGACCACGTGCTGGCCGCCAAGGCAGGCTTTTTGAACACGCCGTTTTTCCTCATTCGGATGGTCATTTATTTCGCCCTCTGGTATGTGTTGTTCCTGATGATTCGCAAGCGGGCCTTGCGCGAGGACTTGGAAGGCGGCTTGGAAAATTACGACCGTAACATCAGCCTGTCGGCGGTGTTCATCATTTTCTTTGCTGTCACCTCTTCCATGTCGGCTTGGGACTGGTCTATGTCCGCCGACCCGCACTGGTTCAGCACCATGTACGGCTGGTACACATTCGCCAGTTGGTGGGTGGCGTGTTTGGCCACCATCATCTTGGCCGCGATTTACCTAAAAGAGCAAGGCTACCTGCCGATGGTGAACGAGAATCACTTGCACGACCTGGGCAAGTTCATGTTCGCCTTCTCGGTGTTCTGGACTTACGTATGGTTTGCTCAGTTCATGCTGATTTACTACGCCAACATTCCGGAGGAGACCAGCCACTTCAACGAGATTTTCGACGGGTTCGGCGGAATGTACAAACCGCTCTTTTTCGTAAACATTTTCATAAACTTTGTGTTTCCATTCTTGGCGTTGATGACCCGCGAGTCGAAGCGCAAAATGCGGATTTTGAAATTAGTGGCGTGGACACTGTTGGCCGGACACTGGATTGATTTCTACCTAAACATCACGCCCTTTACGCTTGGTGCAGACGGCGGCATCGGTTTCATGGAACTCGGTGTGATTGCCATCTATGCGGGCTTGTTTGTATTCGTGGTCGGAACCATGCTGGCAAAGGCCCCACTGGTGCCGAAAAACCATCCGATGCTGGAAGAGAGTCTGCACCACAACCAATAATTTATTTCACTGCCGAGCGGAATTGTTCTGTGCTAACAATTGTTGGAAAAGAACCGAACACCGCAAAGCGAAAAGGTTATAATTCTATCAATTATAGCTAACTAAAATCAACAACAGCAAATGACAACTGCAATCATCATTGTTAGCCTGCTTTTGATACTGGCGATTCTGGTCACTGTTTTTCGGGTGCAACTGCTCATCAATGTTTCCAAAAAGGAAAACGAAACGGTTGGCACCAGTAACAAAGTGAACGCCATCATATTCCCGATTTTCCTGGTGTTGGGTTTTGCCGGAGCCATTTGGGTTTCTTTCTATTCCGACCCGTATCTCTTGCCGGAGGCCCAGTCCATACACGGCAAACGCACCGACAATTTGTTTTGGATTACAATGGGCGTGATCGGAGCCGTGTTTTTTGCCACCCACATTCTTTTGTTTTGGTTTCCCTACAAATACCAGTTCAAGAAAGAACGGAAAGCCACCTTTTATCCGCACAACAACAATCTGGAAATTGTGTGGACGGTGATTCCGGGTATTGTGCTGACGGTGCTGGTGATTTCCGGCTGGTGGGTGTGGCGCGACGTAATGCGTGACGCACCGAAAGATGCAACCGTAGTGGAACTGGTGGGCAAGCAGTTCAACTGGATCGTGCGTTATCCGGGTGACAAACAGGCCCTGATTGGACAGGCAAGCCCTGAATTGGGCCGTTACGATTACCGTCTCATTGATGCCGTGAACGAAGTCGGCATTGATTTCACCGATGCAAATTCTTTCGACGACTTCATGTCAACCGAAATCCGCATCCCGAAAGGAAAGCCGGTTCTGCTGAAGATTCATGCCCGCGATGTATTGCACAGTGTATTCATGCCGCATTTCCGTGTAAAAATGGACGCAGTTCCGGGTATGCAGACGCGTTTCTGGTTCGTTCCCGAAAAGACAACTGCCGAAATGCGTGCCGAACTGAACAACCCGAACTTCAACTACGAGTTGGCTTGTACCGAAATCTGCGGACGCGGCCACTTCTCCATGCGTACCCTGATTGTAGTGGAGGAGCCGGAGGATTATGCCAAGTGGGTGGCGGCGAAGAAGCCGTTTTTGGCTCAGAACCGCGATTATCTTTCGCAGGTACCAGCCAACCTGAAAGAAAAAGCACTGAAAGTCATCGGCCCCGGCGAGGACACAGCACCCGCCGAGCAACCGGCTGCCACGGCGGCGTTGCCCCTCGGTACGCAACCGGTGGCTAACCGATAAACAGCGTTTTGGGCAATTTTCGCCCAAAACGCCTGCGTCAGACAGAATCCCGAAGACAATACCAATTAACCATTTCTCTATCAGAAATAACAATCAAGTCTTATGGCAACTACAGATTTAACGCTCGATGTCCATGCCCACGCGGCTGAACACGACCATGAGCACGAACACCACGAGCAGGGTTTTCTGCGCAAGTACATCTTCTGCGAAGACCACAAAATCATTGCGAAGCAATTCTTGATTACAGGTCTGCTTTGGGCTTTCATCGGCGGTTTCCTGTCCGTCTTGTTCCGCATCCAATTGGGTTTTCCGGAGGCGAAGCTTTTCTGGCTCAAGCCTCTGCTGGGCGGCTGGATTGACGAATCGGGCAAACTGGATGCCAACTTCTATCTGGCGTTGGTGACCATGCACGGTACCATCATGGTGTTCTTCGTGCTCACGGCCGGTCTGAGCGGCACGTTCA
>JALOMD010000116.1 GCA_025455595.1 Cytophagales bacterium
CGAGAACGCCGAAGGCAACCTCGGCTACGCCAACGCCATTTACGAACACTTGGCGGCCAAACTGCCCGTCTCGCGCCTGCAACGCGACCTGACCGACTCCACTGTGCTGCGCAACATCGGCGTGCCGATGGCGCATTCGGTAGTAGCCTACCAATCGCTGCTGCGCGGGCTGGGCAAAATCGAGGTCAACGAAACCGCCATCCGTGCCGACTTGGACAACAACTGGGCAGTGGTTTCCGAGGGCATCCAAACCATCCTGCGTCGCGAGGGCTATCCCAAACCCTACGAAGCCCTGAAAGACCTCACCCGGAACAACGAAAAAATCACCCGCGAAACTACACGGGAGTCTGAACGAATGCGGAAGGTGGAATTTGGAATGCGGAAAAGAGCAAAGAGCGTCGGGTGCAGGCGTTTTAGGCAATTTTTGCCTAAAACGCCTGCAAAAGTCCCATAGGGACGGCCTGTATGTAGAAAATCCGAACCGACATGAAAAAAGCTCCGTAGGAGCGGCCCGATTGACAACACAACGTCAGGGCCACTCCTGCGGAGTTTGTGTTTCCGAATGAATCTGTTTTCTACAGACGGTTCGCTCCTACGGATCTTTTATTCTGTGGTTTTTCTGTATTTCTACAGACAGATCGTCGCTACGGGACTGGGGCGTTTTGGGCAAAAATTGCTCGAAACGCTTCTTTGTTTTTCGCTATTGATACCAAATTTAAGGATTGACTGCGCACTCACACATTCGCAGGTCATTGGTTTTCGGTCAATTCATTACTCAAAATTGGCATGACTCTCAAAAGTGCGTCCAACCTTGGGCTTGCAGCGACACGCGGTTGCCGTTTTTGGTGACCAGAAACTCGCCGGCCGAGGCTTCCTGAATGTAGCCGATGAAAGAAATGTCGGCGTGATTCTTGACCTTCTCAAAATCGGCTTGGCGGATGGTGAAAAGCAGTTCGTAATCCTCGCCGCCGTTGAGGGCGCAAGTCACCGGGTCAATGTTCATTTCGACGGCTGTCTGGTAAGTCATCGAGTCAATGGGCAGTTTGTCCTCAAACAACGCCACCCCCACCCCCGACTGCCGGGCAATGTGGAGTACGTCCGAAGCCAGTCCGTCCGACAAGTCAATCATGGCCGTGGGCACTACGCCGAGTTCGCGCAGTTCGTGGATGATGTCCATGCGGGCCGAGGGCCTCAGTTGTCGCTGCAAGATGTATTCTTTGCCGGTTAGTTCGGGCTGCATGTCAGGGTCTTGCATGAACACCTGTTTCTCGCGTTCCAGCACTTGCAAGCCCACGTAAGCCCCGCCCAAGTCGCCGGTAACGCACAGGATGTCGGTTGGTTTTGCCGTGTTTCGGTACACCACCTTCTCCGGTTCGCACAGCCCAATCACCGAAACGGAAATCACCAACCCCGCACGCGAAGAGGTAGTGTCGCCGCCGACCAAGTCCACCTTGTAGTCGTCACACGCGGCCCGGATGCCCGTGTACAACGCGTCAATTGCTTCCACCGAAAACCGGTTGCTCACCGCTAACCCGACCACAATTTGCTTGGGAATGCCGTACATGGCCGCGATGTCGGACACGTTGACAGCCACGGCCTTGTATCCTAAATGCGGCAACGGCGTATAAGACAAGTCGAAGTGCACGCCTTCGAGCAGCATGTCGGTCGAGAGCAGCACCTGCTGGCCGTCGGCATGGCCAATCACCGCCGCATCGTCACCGATGCCGCGTATGGTTTCGGGATTGTGCGGCACAGCCTGCGATTGAATGCGCCGGATGAGGCCAAACTCGCCCAAAGCCGACAATTCTGTTCGTTGGTTCTCCATTCAAATACTGAAATGTCTGTTTCGTTCGTTTACAATTCCTGACGCGGCGCGACAAAATAACGAAAATATTCCCGTGCCAAAAACCGCCGCAGAGAGTCCGTTTTTTGTCATACCTTTGCGCCGCTCCAATTCAAACCCGTCGTCCGGCTGGGCGGCCAGCGTTTAGGAAAACATGAGAACACGCGTTCCGGTTGCATTGTTACTCTTTTTGATTGTCTTGGCTTTTGGCTGCGTGCCTCAAAAAAGGGTTGTTTTTTTCCAAAAAGACAAAAACGCCCCGCCCGACCTCCCCTACTTGAACCAAGACTACGAGTTCGTCATCGCCCCGTTCGACATCTTGGCACTGCAAATCACCGGTATGACCAACGAGGAAGGGCAAAACATAGTAGCTCCGTTCAACACGCCGGTAATAGCTACCGGGGCAGGAGGGGCGGGCTCCTATGCAAGCGGCATTGTAGTGGACAAGAATGGCGAAATCACTTTGTTGTATGCCGGTAAAATCAAGTTGGCGGGCCTTACGCTTCCCCAAGCGTCGGACACGGTGCGGGCCGCCTTGTCCAAGTACATCATAGACAGCGGCAACAACGTGACGGTGAACCTCAAGATTCTGAACTATTCGGTAACAGTACTGGGTGAGGTGGGTTCGCAAGGAATATTGCGAGCCGAAAATGAGTTCATGACAGTTTCCGAAGTGTTGGCCCGCTCCGGTGGCATCACCGAATTCGGCAACCGACAAACCGTACGCATCATCCGCACCGACCGGCTCACCAAGCTAACCACTACTTACAGGCTCGACTTGACCAAACAGACAAGCGTCTCGCCCATTCTGTCACGCCTGCAACCCGGCGACATCGTCTTGGTTGATCCCATGCGTCGCAAACAGTACAACAGTGCCGGGCAAGTGATTGGCGTGATCAGCACGTTTGTCAGTGTGCCGTTGTTGTTATTCAGTATTTACCAACTTATAAATCAGTGAATCGCCAAAATTGCGCATTCTGCCCAACCAAGCAAGCTTCATGACCCAAGAGTTTCCCCAGCATCTGGACAACAAGGACATTGACTTCCGGCAGATATTCCGGCTCATCATCGGAAACTGGTGGGTGATTGTCCTGTGCCTGGTTGTGGGGCTTGTCGCTGCCAACATATACAACCGCTACACAATACCCATGTATGTTTCCAGCGGCACGATCATCGTCAAAGACGAGTCTTCGACTTCGCTGGGTGCCGATGCCGCCCAACTGCGTGATTTCGACGTTCTGGGAATCAAGAAAAGCCTCTCAACAGAAATAGAAATCATCAAGTCGCAGAGTGTGGTGGAGCGGGCCGTGCGGCTCATGGACGATTTTGTAAAGGTGTCGTATTTTGCGCAAGGTCGGTTCAAGACATCCGAACTGTACCGCAGCACGCCGTTCTTGGTGAAAGTGGACACTTTCTATGCATTTGAGCAGCCGCTGAACATACAATTTTCGGACACGGCCAAGTTCAAGTTCAGTTACATGCAAGGCGAACAGGAAATATCCACCCAGCACCGCCTCAACGAAAAAATCACCAACCAGTTCGGCGTTTTCACGATCACAAAAAACCCGAACGGCCAAAACACCATTGAAACAGGATTGCCTTACTCTTTCGTTGTCCACTGGCCTTGGACACCCGTCGGGCGTTTTCGCGGCAGCGTGGGCGTGGGCAGGGCAAGTGAGGAAACGTCCATGCTCAACATCTCGTGCGAAGACAACGTGCCCGAACGGGCGATGGACTTCGTGAACGCTTTGATTAAATCTTATCAAGAGCGGTCGGTGGAAGAGAAGAGAAAAGTCTCGCGTAACACCATCAAGTTCATTAACGAACAACTGGCCGCCTACCGCGACTCGCTGGACTCGTCCGAACAGCAGATTGAGCAGTTCATGCGCCGCAAAGGTGTCCTGAACCTGAGTCCGGACTTTGCACAAGGTCGGTTCATTGAATTCATCACGCGCAAGAGCAACCTTGAACTGGAAATGCGGGCTTTGGATTCGTTGGCCGGCTCGGTGCGGCGTGGAAAAGACCCGAGCATGATCTCGACCACGAACATGGGTACGCAAGACAGCCGTTTTTCGGGTTCGCTCAACCAACTCAACCAATTGCAAACCCGCCGACGCGCCCTAAGCGCAACGCTAACGCCTGAACACCCCAACCTGCAAGTGCTGGATCGGCAAATCGAGCTGACCCGCCAGAACCTGTACCGCGACATCACCAGCTACAAAGAGGCGTTGCAGAACAATGTGCGCAACCTCGACCAGGAAATACGCAAGTACGAAGCCGACTTGGACCAGGTTCCCACCACGCAACGGGAAAACACGGGCATTCGCCGCCGCTACGACATTCACGCCAGCAACTACCAACGCCTGCTGTCCATGCGCGAAACCTACAGTATCGCCGAAGCCGCCACGCTGTCAGACGTGGTGGTGTTGGATTACGCCTACTTGCCCGGTGCTCCGGTGCGGCCAAAAACCAGTTCGGCCTATGTCATGGCTGTTTTTGTAGCCCTTACTGCATCAGCCACCTTCATTTTTGTCCGGTACTTGCTCAACGACACCGTCAATGACCGGGCGGAAGTTGAAAAAGCCACACGCATCCCAATCTTGGGCGTGGTAAGCCACAGTCCACGGCGCGGAAGCACAAACTTGGTAGTCACCGAACGGCCCAAGTCGTCGGTTTCGGAATCCTTCCGCTCCATCCGCACCAACTTGCAGTACATGGCCAGCCAAGCCCAGCACAAGGTGGTTTTAGTGACTTCAACGGTAAGCGGCGAAGGCAAGACATTCGTAACCCTTAACCTTGGGGCCATTCTGGCCGTATCGGACAAGAAGGTGCTCATGATTGGCTTGGACTTGCGCAAACCCAAGCTCCAAGCCGAATTCAACCTGCCCGCCGACCGAGGCATTACGCAGGTTCTCATCGGCAAGTTGACGTGGCAGGAGGCCATCGTCCCGACCGCCGTCCCCGGCCTCGACCTGTTGCCTGCCGGTGCCATTCCGCCCAATCCGGCTGAACTCATCATGAGCGAGGCGATGGAAAACCTAATCAACCAACTGCGCGAAGTTTACGACTACATTGTCATAGACACGCCGCCGGTAGGCTTGGTCACCGATGCGGTTGTAGCCATGCGGCTCTCGGACGTGAATGTTTACTTGGTTCGGCAGAAGGTTTCCAAAAAAGAATATTTGGAAACCTTGAATAAACTCTACCAGTCGCAGACCGCCCGTAATATTGCCGTTGTCCTCAACGATTTTCGCGTCCATTCGAAGTACGGGTACGGTGGCTACGGCTATGGATACGGCTACGGCTATGGATACGGCTATTACGACGAGGACAACAAAAAGACACTGCCACAGCGCATCTGGCGGCGCGTAGGCCGACCATTCAGGTGGCTGCGCAAGAAAGTCGCCGCCGAATAACCGATTGTTGCGTACAAATTCAGTAAAAATTGCCTAAAACGCTTCCTCCACAACTTGAAAAAGCTTCGTCTGCCGAGAGGCATGCGTTTCAGGCTTTTTTTGACAAATCCGTGTGCGACACCAGCAAACGCACTTCTCCTCAATCCGTTTTTCCATGCCAAAAAAAATCCTGACAGTGGTAGGCACGCGGCCTAACATCATCAAAATCACGCAGTTTCACCGGGTGACGGGTGGCTTTCCGCACCTCTCCCACCAATTGCTTCACACGGGCCAGCATTACAACCGCAACATGAGCGAGGTGTTTTTTGACGAACTTCGCCTGCCTCAACCCGATTTTCGCATCCAAGCGGAAACCACAACTGTGGTGACGCAAATGGCCCAAATCATGCAAGGCATTGAAAACGTGCTGGTAGTGCAAAAGCCCGACTTGGTGGTCGTAGTAGGCGATGTCACCTCGACGCTGGCGGCAGCTCTGGTGGCCAACAAAACCAACACGCCGCTGGCCCACGTGGAAAGCGGCCTGCGCAGCCGCGACCGCACCATGCCCGAGGAAATAAACCGTATCCTGACCGACGCGGTGGCCGACTTGTTTTTTGTGACGGAGCAAAGCGGTGTGGACAATCTGCTTGCCGAAGGCAAACCTGCCGGAGCCATCCATCTGGTCGGCAACACGATGATTGACACACTGGTGGCTTACGACGAGCCGATCCAAGCCTCGGCGATTCTGGAAAAACTATCCGTCAAGCCGCAGCAGTACGCCTTGATGACCATGCACCGTCCGGGCAACGTGGACACAGAGGACGGCTTGCAGAAACTCATGGAAATCATCGGCGAACTGACCAAACAGACAAAAATCATCTTCCCCATTCACCCACGCACATTGAAACGGTTGCAGGAGTTCGGCTTGCAGGCGACAGCCGCCGCTAATCCGAACCTCGTCCTGACCGAACCGGCCGGTTACTTGGACTTCCAGAAACTGATTCTGCACGCCCGTTATGTAGTCACCGACAGCGGCGGCATCCAAGAGGAAACCACTTTTCGCAAAGTTCCCTGCCTCACGCTACGCCCCAACACCGAGCGGCCCTCGACCTTGGAGATCGGCTCCAATACCTTGCTACACTTCGACAAAGAAGGCATCTTGGCAACGGTGGAACGCATCAACAACGGCACGTACAAAGACTGCCAAGTGCCGCCCCTCTGGGACGGCCACGCCACCGAACGCATCTTCGCCGCCATAAATTCGTTTATCGTTTAACGTTTATCGTTTTCGGTCTTCAGTTTACAGCCAATCTAAGGAAACCGCCGTACCTTGACGTGTTTTGACCTTGAAACGGTAAACGGTAAACGGTAAACGGTAAACGGTAAACGGTAAACGGTAAACGGTAAACGGTAAACGCCTAAACGTCTTGGCACAGTTCGACCAGCACGCCGTTGGTGTGCTTCGGGTGGAGGAAACACACCAGTTTGTTATCGGCACCGCGTTTGGGTACCGAATTGAGCAGCACGAATCCTTCGCCTTCGAGACGTTTCATCTCGGCCTCAATGTCAGTCACAGCAAAGGCAATGTGGTGGATACCTTCGCCGCGTTTTTCGACAAACTTGGCTATAACGCCCTCTGGATCAAGGGATTCGAGTAACTCCACCTTGTTTTCGCCGGCTTGGAAGAACGAGGTGACCACGTTTTCCGAAGCCACGGTTTCGCGTTTGTACGAAGCTGCGCCGAGCAGTTTCTCAAAGATGGGTTCGGACTGCGCCAAGCTGCGCACCGCCACGCCGATATGTTCGATTTTAAGCATTTTAGAACTTTTCAGGTTAGCAAATGGTTATTAATTTTGTGAAAAACGGCTCGTTTTTTGTACCCGAACCGTTATTGTCATTTCCGTTCACCGAAAATTTAATCCGGTCATGATTACTGTAACCGAGAAAGCGAAGAGCAAAATCATAGAGCTGCGCCAGCAAGACGGCCTTAACGACAACCACAACATACGCGTGGCCGTGGAAGGCGGCGGCTGCTCGGGCCTGATGTACGACCTCAAGTTTGACGCGGCCGTGCAGCCGCAAGACCAAGTGTTTGAGGACAAAGGTATCAAAATCTTGGTGGACAAAAAGAGCCTGTTGTATCTGCTCGGCACCGAGCTTGATTTTTCGGACGGGCTGAACGGCAAAGGTTTCCAGTTCATTAATCCGAACGCCACGCGAACCTGCGGCTGCGGCGAAAGCTTCGCGGTGTAAACGTCACTGTTTGCCATTCCCAAGCCCCTCAAAAAGAGGGGCTTTTTGTTTATGTCGGCCGGGCTGACGGATTGAACGTACAGAAAGCATTCGCGCTTAGCGAAACCTTTTGCGTTTTAGGCAAAAAACGCCT
>JALOMD010000117.1 GCA_025455595.1 Cytophagales bacterium
GTGTCGGCCATCAAAGGGCTGATTCCCGACCGGCACCTGCTGATCACCGATTGGATTGAACAGGCGTTCGGCGTGCCGCAAGCCAACCTGTGCGTGATTGCCGGGCCGTGCCACGCCGAGGAAGTGGCCCTCGAAAAGCAGTCGTACCTCACCATTGCCTCCGCCAATCTGGCGTGTGCGGCGGCTTTTGCCGAACTGCTCAACTGCCGCTTCTTGCAAGCCTGCGCCATTGACGACGTGTACGGCGTGGAATACTGCGCGATTATGAAAAACATCATTGCCATGGCGTGCGGCATCACGCACGGGCTTAACTACGGCGACAACTTCCAAGCCGTGCTGGTGTCTAACGCCATGCAGGAAATCAAGCGGTTTCTGGACAAAGTGCGTCCCCTTCCCCGCGACCTCATGGCTTCCGCCTACTTGGGCGACTTGCTGGTGACGGCCTACTCGCAGTTCAGCCGCAACCGCACGTTTGGCAACATGATTGGCCGGGGCTACAGCGTCAAATCGGCGCAAGTGGAGATGAACATGATTGCCGAGGGCTACTACGCCGCCAAGAGCATCCACGCCATCAACCAAGAGCACCGCGTCGAGATGCCGATTACAGAAACCGTTTACCGGATTCTCTACGAGAAAACGCCGCCCACTACCGCAGTGCAGGCGTTGAAAGCCAAGCTTCGCTGACGGAAGCTGTTAGCCTTTAGCTGTTGGCTTTTGGCAGCGTTTTGAGCAATTTTTGGCTAAAACGGCTTGGACTATAAATCGCAAAGCGACTGTGACATAACTACCCCAACCTCTGAATTCTACATTCATAATTCTGAATTGATAATGTCTGTCCTCACCGCCGAAATGCTGCTCTACGCGTACTCGCACGGCATTTTTCCCATGGCTGACGGACGCAACGGCGAGGTGCATTGGTATTCGGCTGACCCACGGGCCATCATCCCGCTTGACACCTACCGGCCACAACGTTCGCTGCGACCCATTCTGAACCGGAATATTTTTGAAGTGCGCAGGGACACCGCTTTTGAACCAGTGATGCGCCGCTGCGCCGCTCCCCGGCCTACGGATGAAAACACTTGGATTTCGGAGGAGATGGTGGATGTGTACACGCAACTGCACCGGATGGGTTACGCCCACAGCGTAGAGGCTTGGCAAGACGGCCAACTCGTTGGCGGACTGTACGGCGTGGCGATGGGCGGGGCTTTTTTCGGCGAGTCCATGTTTACGGTTCGTTCCAACGCCTCCAAGGTGGCGTTTCACCACTTGGTGCTGCACCTGCGCGGGCAAGGATTTGAACTACTTGACACCCAATTCATTAACGACAACGTGAAACGCTACGGAGCCATCGAAATTCCGGCTTCGGAATACATGCGTTTGCTCGAAATGGCCTTGTCGCGGCCCGTCTCCTTTTGACCGCAGGCAGGCTTTCCTTTTTTGCCCCATAGCCGCCTCGTTCACCCTCCCGCCGTTTCTTCTTTTTCCGCCGAAATCTGACATCTCCATACGCCTCCGGGTCTTGGGCGGGTTGCGTCCCACATACAGTTGCCCGGAAAAAATGCGAAATTTAAGAAAAGGCCGACGCAAAAATCCGTTTGCCGAGCCGCAAGGCTTTGGTTGGCTTGCCGGAGGCCAACTGCATCAACAAAGGACAAGACGGCGGCTGACAAAAGCAACATGCTGCATTGCTTGCAGGTGGAAACAAGGAGGAACCGACAGGTGCCAGTGCAAGGCAAAGGAAGGCAAAAAAGGAACTAATACTTACAGCGTCATTCGATGCGCCAATTCGTACAGGTTGCGGTACTGGTTTGCTTGAACGTGGTTGTCGCGGCTGCGGCATACGCCCAAGAACACGTCCTCCACGGCACGGTGGTCAATGAGGCCCTTGTGCCCATGGGCAATGTACAGGTGATCGTCAACGGCTCCTATCCGGTGGTGAGCACGCCCAAGGAAGGCCGGTTCCGGCTTGCGTTCAGAAGCGAACCCGACTGGGACAACCTCGACGTAAGCATCAATGCCGGTGGGTTCAAGCTCAAAAGCAAGCGGTTCAGCCAAGCCAAGCAAGAATTGGAATTGGTCATCCAGCCCATTTACAAGACCTTGGGCGGCTGGGTGCGCACTGCGTCGAAGTCGCCCGTGAGCGGCGCGATGGTACGGTTCCGTAGCGAAGACGTTGTCAAAACGGCTACTACTGATCGGGACGGTTTCTTCCGCATCCAATTGCCAAACGAAACCCCCGTTGCCGTGGCCGACTTTGCCGTGGAGTCTTACCGCGTGGAGAACGGAAACCTGGAAATGCGTGCAGTGCAAGGCGAAAACCTGAGATTTGTCCAGGAAACATTTGTGTTCCTAACGGTAGAGGCCGGTGCCCCGCTGGCCGACCCAGCTTTGGTGACCGAAGAGACGCCAACTGTCCAGGAGGATGCCAAACCGAACACGACCGGAACCCAAAACACCCAAGCTCAGCAGACCCAGACGGCCTCTGCATCGCGGGAACCGGTGTCGCCGATGATGAAGCTGATTGCCGAACGACGCGGCAAGGAGGCGTTGAAAGGTGGCGAGGAAGAAGCTGTGCGCCGTGAAATTGCCGCCACAGCAGTTGAGATGGGCCGCTTGCAGAACCAAATCACAGCCGCTTCCACTGACCAGGAGCGGAAACTGGCCGAGGCGGCCTTCCAAGCCTACATCAACGATGAGGCAACCAAAAACTTCCTGATGTTGCTGCGCCAAAGAGACCCCGGCAATCCGCTGTTTATCATTCTGGAGAAATACGAGCGGGAAAACAAGGAAATCCTGGAAGCCAAGAATGCCAGCGACACGGAACTTTGGCAGTTGAAACGGTACCTGACGGCCGGGGCGTTCACACTGGCAACCGTGCTGCTGCTCGGCGGCGGGGCGGTGTACTTTGCCGTCAGCAACCACCGCAAAAAGAAACAATTGCTGGCTGCCACGCAGCAACTGGAAGCCGAACAGGAAC
This sequence comes from Cytophagales bacterium, assembly GCA_025455595.1. Taxonomy (GTDB): domain Bacteria; phylum Bacteroidota; class Bacteroidia; order Cytophagales; family 172606-1; genus Xanthocytophaga. The sequence continues at coordinate 2,978 of JALOMD010000117.1, forward strand.
GGCTGAAAGCCCTGAACAACGAACTGAAAACGCTGACCGAAATTGTGGCGCACGACTTGAAAGCCCCGCTGAACAAAGTGGTGGGCCTCACGCAACTGCTGCCGCTGGTAGGCACCCTGAACGAGGAGCAGTCGAAGTACATCGGCATGGTGAACCAAGTGGCCCACGACGGCCGCCAGTTCATTGAAAACCTGCTGGATGTGAAAGCCATTGAGGAGCAGAAACGTCGCCTGAACAACGCGCCGCTGGAAGTGGTGGAGTGGTTGAACCGCTCGTTGGCGGGCTACGAGCAAACGGCCCACCGCAAAAACATAAAAGTGCATCTGGAACATACCGGCCAGAGCTGGATAGAGGCCGACAAGTCGGCGTTTGGGCAGGTTTTGGACAATTTGGTGAGCAACGCCATCAAGTTTTCGCCGCCCGACCGGAACGTTTACATCCGCGTGGAAACCGGCTACTCGCTGATTTCCATCGCCATCCGCGACGAAGGGCCGGGCATATCGGAGGAAGACCAACAGAAGATGTTCAAGAAATTCCAGCGGCTGTCGGCGCGGCCCACGGCTGGCGAACACTCCAGCGGCCTGGGTCTTTCCATTGTGAAACTGCTCGTCGAGCAAATGAACGGCGAAATCCATCTGGACAGCGAAGTAGGCCGGGGCAGTACGTTCACGGTTTATTTCCACAAGCACGTCCCTGAGGTTTCGATGACCCAAGAAACGGCAGCCTGATTAGGTCAGAGTTCAGAAGTTAGATGTTAAGTGCTTGGCCGTTAGTAGTCAGCCTTTGGCAAAACAGTATAATGTGCTTGATTTCAACAACTTACAAGGCGTTTCAAGCAAAAAACAGGTGAAACTGTTTGTGACCAGGCACTTAGAAGAAAAAGCCGTCCTGATTTTCCGGGGCGGCTTTTTCTTAAGTCGTATTACGCACGCAATCTTCTGTTTTGATATTAGAGTTACCTTGATTTGATAATCAGATAGTTATAAAAAAAGCATCAGCCACTCGCCAGAGGCGAGCGGCTGAGTTAACCATCTGATTATCAACATTCAAAATTGGCATTAGCGTTTTGGGCAAAAATTGCCCAAAACACCCGCCAATGAGCATTTCCTGCCGCCTGATACTGCCACTACCTGCTTCTTCCCAACCTCAAACGTAAATCAATCCCTCCGCTTCGTCACCAAAACGTTCGGCCGATTGCGTCTCCAACCGCCAGGCCCCCAACCAAGCCAGCAGCGCATCCACATGGTGCCACGTGCGGCACTGCATCAAACCCGTATCCCATTCGGGCAACTCGACCTTGATTTGCGCAACCACCGGCGCAATTGCCTCTGCTTTCGTTTTGTAGCCCAATGCCGCCAAGCCCAGTCGCCGCGCCTGTGCCGCCGGGTAGGTTTCGTAAACCGCTGTCCCCAAGTCGGTCAATTGGGCCGTCAGCCGCATGGCGCGGGCGGTCAGCCCGCCTAAGAACATCGGTGACATGGCTTGGAGTTGTTTGTCGGCTTGTCGGTAGAAGTAGTCGTTGCAACCGGGCAAACGGGTATATACGCCCGGCAACGAAAGCGGCGCGTCAATGCACAACACCTGGGGGCGGTGCGACTTGACGATCTGTAGCAAGAACGCATCGGCATCTTGCCCGGAAAGGCTCCCGTGAAGCGTCAAGCGTCGCGTTTCCGTGTCGCCGAGCACCACGGCTGTGGTACCGGCCGTCTTGCTGCCGTAGTCCACTCCACCGATGAACCGCATTGTTTTTTTCAAAGAAAAACTTAAGTAGTTGACGGGTGTAAACTTGTAAATTTATTAGAAAAGTACAAGAGACGGATTCCCGTGTTTTCAAGGCCTGCGAATGCTGCCCGTTTGACGGAACCTACCCCCGGGGTATGAGCCAAGGCAAGCGGGCCAAGTCTGAAAAACGTCCTTGGGAAGCGACAGGCGCACTTTTCAGGGAATTGTATTATTCCACTGTTTTTACAAATTTATAGAGGGTTACTACTTAAATTCATGGACGAAAACAAAAGCGTTTTGGGCGATTTTTGCCCAAAACGCTTTTATTGCAAAAATTCTTCCCGCAAAAATCTTGTAACTTTCTCATTCTCGCCCCATGGTAATTCTACTGGCAAAGCGGTTGGTTTACGAGTTGTGGCGGAAGTGCATCACATCGCCGTCTTGCACCACGTAGTCTTTGCCCTCAATGCCAATTTTGCCCGCCTCCCGGCACGCTGCCTCCGAGCGGTATTTTTCGTAGTCGGTCATTTTAATGACCTCGGCGCGGATGAAGCCCCGCTCCAAGTCCGAGTGAATCACCCCGGCGGCTTGCGGAGCTTTCCAGCCTTTGTGGATGGTCCACGCCCGCACTTCTTTCTCGCCGGCGGTAAAGTACGTAATCAAGTTCAGCAAGTGGTAGCCCGACCGAATCATTTGGTCGAGTCCCGACTCCTGCAAGCCATATTCGTCCAAAAACATCTGCTTTTCCTCGGCATCGCCTATTTCGGTTATCTGCGCTTCCAAGGCGGCGCAAATACGCAACACCTCGGCTCCTTCCGGCTCCACGGCCGCACGCAACGCCTTCACGTAGTCGTTGTCGGCGTGCAGGTTTTTTTCGTCCACGTTGGCCACGTAGAGCATCGGCTTCATGGTGAGCAGGAACAAGTCGGCCACGGCTTCTTTCTCCTCGTCCGACGCGTCCAGACTGCGGGCATTCTTGCCTTGGTCCAAATGCGCCTTGAAGCGTTGCAGCGCGGCCAGTTCGGCTTTGGCCTTGGCATCGCCCGCTTTGGCGGCGCGTTCGGTCTTGGCGATTTTTTTCTCCACCGAGTCCAAGTCTTTGAGTTGCAACTCAAACTCAATCACTTCCTTGTCCGAAACCGGATTCACCGGCCCGGAAGAACGTACAACGTTCGGGTCGTCGAAGCAGCGGATGACGTGGACGGTGGCATCCACCTCGCGGATGTTGGTCAAGAAAGCGTTGCCCCGGCCGCCGCCTTTGCTGGCTCCTTTCACCAAACCGGCAATGTCCACAAACTCGATGGTGGCCGGTTTCACTTCGCGGGGTTTCACAATTTCGGTCAGCACTTGCAGCCGTCGGTCTGGCACTTCCACCTTGCCGATGTTCGGGTCAATGGTGGCGAACTCGTAGTTGGCCGCTACGTTTTGGATGTTGGTCAGTGCCGAAAAAAGGGTGGACTTGCCTACGTTGGGCAGCCCGACAATACCGCATTGAAGACCCATGACTGATGGAATTGTTGAATGGTTGTATTGTTGAATGGCTGATTGCGTTTTGGGCGAAAATCGCCTAAAACGCTTCTGTCAGAATTTTAGTGACTGTTTAATATTTCTGCCCTTAGTGCCAAGTCGTAGGGGCGGGGGCAAGCCCCGCCCCTACGGTCTGGCGTTTTGGGCGAAAAAAGGCCAAAACGGAAAATCTTAAACAGTCACTTAATTTCATAGCAACTGTCTGGTATTCTTTTTCCTGTCATTCTGTGAGATTAGCAAGAAGGAAAAATCATGTAAATCTCACAAACCACTGTAAAATCATAGTTCAGACCACCAGCCGTTTTAAGCGTTCCCGCTCCCGACAAATCGGGACAGGCAATTGCGGGATTGCTCAATTTTTGCCCAAAACGCACTTTAATTCGCTGGTTTGGGAAGCTTCAAACTAACGACTAAAGACCAACCACTAATGACTTTCCACTTACGACTCATCACTTACGACTTGCCACTAACGCCTCAATCTGCGAACGGCTCAAACTCACGTTCACCCATTCGCCGTCAAAACTGGCGTTGTAGCGTTTGTAGAACCGAATGGCCGGCTCGTTCCAGTCCAGCACTTGCCACACCATGCCGTTGCAGCCTTTTTCCAGCGAAACCCGCATGGTTGCTTCCATGAGCATGGCCCCGATTTGCTTGCCGCGTTGCTGCTCCGTCACCACGATGTCTTCCAAGTACAGCCGCTTGCCTTTCCAAGTCGAGTAACGGTAGTAATAGACCGAAATGCCCACCACCTCGCCGCCGACTTCCGCCACCAGCAGTCCGTACACCGGATTTGGCCCGAAGCCGTCGGCAAGCATTTGGGCTTCCGTGTTTTCCACTTCGTTCGGAGCCTTTTCGTACTCGGCCAGTTCGCGTACCAAACGCATCATGGCAGGCACGTCGTCCGGGGTTCCGGGGCGGATGGTTACGGTGTTTTGCGTAGCGGTCATGCTTGGGTTTCGGGTGTAGGGTTTGAAATCCGGCGTTTTAAGCGTTTTTCGCCCAAAACACTTGACAGTCACTGGCCGCTCGCCGCCAATGCAAATCGGGGTGCAAAACTACGAATAATAGGGCGTAAGCAAAAGGTTGCCGCCTGAGTCTTCGGAAAAGCCCGGAAAGCCAAGGCCTCTGCTGCATAAACCGACCTGTGGCGCAGTTGCCTACTTACGCCCGAAATGGTGACACGTGTAAGGTTCGGGACGGTTTTGCACGCAACCTTGC
>JALOMD010000118.1 GCA_025455595.1 Cytophagales bacterium
GGTCAGCGGCGGCAACATGCCTTTGCTTTCCTCGTCCTCGTCGTCGCTGGACTCAATATAGACTTTCAGGAAGCCGTCGAATTTGATCACCTCGCCCGTGGCGATGAGTTCTTCGGGCAGCATACCCGCCGTGGGCGACTGGATGGAAATCGTAGCCGTGGTGCGTTCCAGTTGGGCATCGGCCATTTGCGAGGCGATGGCCCGTTTCCAAATCAGTTCGTACAGCCGCTGCTCGTCGCGCGACTCGCCCGCCGAGTTGGTGCCGAAATCCGTGGGCCGGATGGCTTCGTGGGCCTCCTGCGCCGACTCCGACTTGGTCTTGAACCGGCGCGTCTGCAAGTACTGCGGCCCGAAACTGTTGGTGATTGCATCGCCCGCTTTCTGCAACGCCTCCTCCGACAGGTTGGTCGAGTCGGTGCGCATGTACGTGATTTTGCCCGACTCGTAAAGTTTCTGGGCCACGGTCATGGTACGCGACACCGAAAAATACAGCTTGCGGCTGGCTTCCTGCTGCAACGTGGACGTGGTGAACGGCGGTGCCGGGGTGCGTTTGGCGGGCTTGGTTTCCAGGTTCTTGATGCGGAAAATACCGCTTATGCAACGTTGCAAAAAGCCTTGTGCCTCGGCCTCGGTGTTGAAGTTTTGGGGCAATTCGGCCGTCAGCGTGCGGCCTTTCTCCATCTGGAACAGGGCCGTGACCTTGTACGACGATTTCGCCTCGAACGCCTCGATTTCCCGCTCCCGATCCACAATGAGCCGCACCGCCACCGACTGCACGCGGCCCGCCGAAAGACCCGTCCGGATTTTCTTCCACAGCACCGGCGAAAGTTCGTAGCCCACCAGCCGGTCGAGGATGCGCCGGGCCTGTTGGGCGTTCACAAGGTCTATGTCAATGCCGCGCGGCGACTGGATGGCGTTGAGGATGGCGTTTTTGGTGATTTCGCGGAACACGATGCGGCGCGTCTTGTCGTCTTTCAGGCTCAGGGCTTCCTTCAAGTGCCACGAAATGGCTTCCCCTTCGCGGTCGTCGTCAGTCGCGAGCCACACGGTTTCGGCTTCGTTTGCCAGCTTTTTCAACTGCCCGATGAGTTCGCGTTTGTCGTCGCTGACCTCGTAGGTGGGCCGGAAACGGTTTTTCACGTCAATGGCCATGCCTTTTTCGGGCAGGTCGCGGACGTGACCGAAGCTGGACTTTACCGTAAACTCTTTGCCCAAATACCCTTCGATGGTCTTGGCTTTTGCCGGTGATTCGACGATTACTAAATTCTTGGCCATAATATATTATGAAGTACGATTTACGAGGTACGAATTAGGGGTTGGAAGATTGAAAGGTTGGAAGGTTTCAGGTTCAAGGTTGCAGGTTGGCGTTTTGGGCGTTTTTTGCTCAAAACGCATTTGTCTGAACCCTGATTCGTAGGATTACGGGATTAACTTGATTCTCCTTTTTTCAATCATGACAATCCTTGAATCCTACGAAACGTCAGTTCGGCGAAGCCAATCAGGGTTCGGACAATTCGCGTTTTAGGCGATTTTTGCTTAAAACGCCAACCTGCAACCTTGAACCTGCAACTTCCCCATCTTTTAATTTCCCCCTTGGAACGTGCTAACAAAAAAGTTTGCGGTTTGGTTTGTGATTGGTAGTCAGTGGGTTTGCGGGGCCAAAGATGCGTAATTTCCCAGAAATCAAACCAAGGCTCTGTTTTTTTGCACGGACGGCCCTGCAATATCGGTACCAAAAACCTCGGCCAACGGCGTGTTTTTGTTGATGACGGGGCTAAATTTTTTTCCGGTTCTGACGGATATTGCATTAATTTGGCACCCTGTTTCGGAACTTATGGACAAACACTTATTTATTGTACGACACGCCCAAGCCGAGACCAGCTCGCCCACGCAACGTGACTTTGACCGTGAACTCACCCCGACCGGAGTGGCCGAGGCCTGCCGCATGGGCGGCCACCTGAAACAAGCCGGAGTGGCCCCGGACGTGGTGTTTGCCAGCCCGGCCGTGCGTGCCCTCACCACCGCCCAACTCATGTCCGAACAGGTGGGCTACGATCCTGACCGGGTTGTGATTAACCCCGCCTTGTACGAGGAATACGCCCTGCAAGCGTTCATGGAAATGATTGCCGCCATTCCCGAAGACCATGCATCGGCGATGGTGGTGGCGCACAACCCGAAACAAACCTACTTGGCCGAATATCTGACCCGCACCGAAATCGGTTCCATCCCGACGGCGGGTGTGGTGTACGTCCTGTTTGAGAACCAGCGTTGGGCCGAGGCAAGTGCAGGCACCGGCAGCCTGGTGTGGTTCAAAACCCCCAACGGCCCCGGCGAATAGCCCCCACTGGCCTTCCCCAAGGGAGAGGAGAAGGCCTCACCCCCAGCCCCTCTCCCAAGGAGAGGGGAGTTTTGCTCCTTCCCCCCTTGGGGGAAGGGCTGGGGATGGGAGCTGTTGTGAAAGTCGGAATGCGGAAAAGCGTTTTGAGCATTTTTTGCCTAAAACGCTCTGTGCTTTCATTCCGAAATCCGCATTGGCTTCGCCGAAACGAAAGTTCGACGTAGTCAATCTTCGATTTCCAACTTCCGCATTCGGAATGGAGTTTCTGCTTGCAATCAAGTAAGTTTTTCGTACTTTTTGCACCGGTTTGACCGACACAATCCTTTGAACAATTGCCGTTTTAGACAAAATTTGACCAAAACGCCACCTGTGACTTACCACTTACCACCCAAGACTCACGACTCAATACCCAATACTTTTTTCATGCCTGATTCCGCCAAATCTGTTTTCCGAACAGCGTCCTTCAGCCGATTGGCTGTTTGGGTTTCCCTTTTTGCCTTGTGCGCTGCCTGCGATAGCGACCCGACCAACTTCGCCGTCGAGCCGAAAGACCTGACCCCGTTCCACACGCAGTACGTGGCACAGGCCGCCTCACCCGCCGCCTCCGATTCCACGGCCGTCTATATTGACTATTCCAAAGGGATGCACGAAGGCGTGATGGCCTCCGCCGACTTCGTGCGGGAACTGCTCACGATGGTCAACTCCCCGAAGACGGCTTACTACAAAGTCGGCACGGCCGACGTGCCCGTTCGGGTGAACATCACGGCCACCGAAAACATCCCGTGGAACATCGGCAATTACACCGAAACCCGTTCGGTGCTCGACGAGCCGGTGCGCCGCATCACGGCGGGCAACGGCACGGCCGTGTTCATCACTGACTTCGAGCTGGTGAAAGGCAAGCAGGAACTGCAAGTGGTGCAAAACGGCAAGACGTTCCGCACCAGCATTGACATTTCGGCGTGGGCCGTGAACGAGTTTGAGAACTGGCTGCGGCAAGGCAACGCCATTGACGTATTTGCGCAGCCGTTCGACAAACAGAACTCGTGGGTGCCGCAGACGCAGCAACAGCACTTGTATATTTTGGTGTTCACGCCCAAGGCATTGGTACGCGAGCCGTCGGCCTTGGTGAACCGCTTGCTGGAAAAGCAGCGCGGCCTGAAACATTTCCGTTTCTCGGCCGAAGACATCGCCCTGACCGGAAAGTACAAAGACAAGGCCAACGAAGGCGGGGCCACCGAAAACGCCGTCCCGAACGCCGTACAAGTGGGCACGGGTTTCGAGTTCTATTCGTTCGGACAGAAGGATTTGTTCAAAATCCCGGAATACAGCGAAAAAGACACGCGGTTCTTGAAAAACCTGTTTCTGGCCAATGCGCCGGTCAATTATCCCGGCCTGCAATTGGAGGCAAAAGTCTATGACATTACAGACGAATACCAGAAATACTACGATGCCGTGAATCCGGTGGAGGGTGAGAAGAAAAGTAAATACAGTTTCACCGCCTCCGATCCGGTTGAGGACGTGTTTGTACTGGACTACAATGCGAACAAAAAGGAAATCGGGCTGAAACTGCACGAGAATTTCACCGGCGTGGAGCACCGCAAACTGTACAAAGTGGACGTGGTCATCAAAGAAGCCAAGCCGGAGTTCGACAACGGCCTGCTGTCGGCGTTGAAATGGACAGACGCACGCGGCTTCGAGGTGCCGTCGCTGGCCGCCAGCCTCACCGAAGCCCTGTCGCGCATCAATCTCAAAGACCGGGTGATTTATACGTACTACGTGGAATTGACAAAATGAAAGTGGTAAGTGGTAAGTGGTAAGTCGTAAGTGGCAAGTGGCAAGTAGCGTTTTGGGCAAATTTTGCCCAAAAAGCTACTGTCGGAAATTTGATTGATATTACGAAAGATTTTTCAGAAACAACTTTTGTAATGTTAGGCTTCCTCGATGTCTGACTTTCGTAAGTCACAGAAGTAGTAGAGGTTCACTCAATCGAATACAGATGATTGTACGCTGTTTACGCTTTTTGTTTTTTACGACTCTTTGTGTGGGCTTTTCTGTCGGCACTGCTTTCAACGCTTTGGCGCAAGACAAAATCTATTCGGAAAAAGGAACTGCCTTGGTGGGTGTGAAGGTAATCTCACTGGATTGGCAGTCTGGAATGGTTACTTATGTCAGTAAAGGGCAGACCAAAACCGTCAAAAAGGTAACCAGAGTTGATTTTGGAAAAGATTCGTCGCAATACAATACGACGCATTTTCGAGGCCGCGAATTGAGGAATATCCAAACGTTCGGCAGACCTTCCATCCGGCGCATTGGTGCTTATTCGGGATACTCATGGTTGGGGTCAAAAAATAGGATTGAAGATTTGTTTCGTCAAAACAACTTGGCTCGTTATGAGTTGGTGGGCGGACTTTTCGGCTCATACAGAGATTTCGGCCAACCGGTGGTTTCCAGCAGCGTAGGCGTGGGCGTTGCGTATGATGTCCTGTTAAGTCGGCAAGTGTTTTTTTTCCTGAACTACTATTACCACACTTACAGCTTCAAGGCAAGCGGAGCCTTGTCGGGCGGATATACCAGCACACCACAGGTAAACATCACCTTCGACTATTATCAGCATTATGTTTCCCTTGGTTTCGGAAGAATTGTGCCCCTTTCTTTGCTCAATACCGAGTTGAGACTGAAAGGAGGCGTAACCGTCTTTGGTAACAAGTTTGTCAACAGAGGTAATCTTATAAGTGGGCGGTCTGAAAGCCTATCAACACAACCCGTGAGTGCAGGACTTTTGGGGGAAGCGGATGTTAGGCTGTGGAGCCATAGTGCGCTTGACGTGGACTTTGTTTGTCAGTACCAATACCAGCAGGCTAAAAGCTGGACTGCGAGTTTTACGCCTTCTTATCCGTGGAAGGCGAATGAAGTCAGCCGCAGCCGATTTTTAACAGGGCTTGCCGTCTCGTGTAAATTTTAAGTGACTGGCATTACGCACAAATGCAATAGGAATTTCCCCAAAACAACTCATAACTCATCATTCATAATTCATCACTCCAAAAAATGCTTTTGTCTCAAATCATCACCATCCGCAATCCGCGCCAATTAGAGGAACTGGCCAATGAAACGTATATGTTCGCCGCCATCGCCGCCGTCATTCTCGTGGGCGTTTCGTGGCTGGTGGCCAACCTGATCAAGTGGGAAGGAGGCCGCGACCCCAAGGACGCGGGCAAACGCCGGGCCGCTTTTTTTGTGATTTGGTTTTTGGGCGGTGCGGCGTTTTTTCTGTACAACATGTTTTTGGTAGCCGAAAAAGTGGCTCCCAACCTGCAATCCAAGTTTTCGCGGGTCAACTACCTCAGCACCGCTCTTGTGTTTGTGGTCTATCTGCTGGTCGGTTTCGTACTGAGCAAACTGATGAAAAACAGCAAGTACGGCACCATTTTCCCGTCGGCGAAGAAGTGAGTGGCTGGATGGCTGAATTGTTATATGGTTGAATGGCTTTGTCTTTCACCCGCAACAAAACCCGCTCAACACAACCTTCTGGCGACTGACCGGTCGTCCCTACAGATTTCGTTTTAGGCAATTTTTGCCCAAAACGCCTTTTGGCGGCGGGTATAAAACCCGCCGCTACGGATAGAGGCATCTGACCTCTGCGTTCTGACCTCTGACCTGAAATTCGTACTTTCAAAATGCCTTTCATCGCCCCTTCCCTACTGGCCGCCGATTTCGCCAATTTGCAGCGCGACGTGGAGATGCTCAACGCCAGTGCCGCCGACTGGCTGCATTTCGACGTGATGGACGGGGTGTTTGTGCCCAACATTTCGGTAGGCTTGCCCGTGCTGGAAGCGGTGCGCCGCCATGCCCGCAAGCCGCTGGACGTACACCTGATGATTGTGCATCCCGAACCGTACTTGGAGGCGTTTGCCAAGGCCGGGGCCAACAGCATTTCGGTGCATTACGAGACGTGTCCGCACCTGCACCGCACGTTGCAGCAAATCCGGGCGTTGGGCTGCTTGGCGGGCATTGCGGTCAATCCGCATACGCCGGTTTCGCTGTTGGAAGACGTGATTACCGAGGCCGATTTGGTGTGCCTGATGTCGGTGAATCCCGGCTTTGGCGGACAGAAGTTCATCGAACGAACCTACGACAAGACGGCCCGCCTCAAAGACCTGATTCTGCGCCGCAATGCCGCCGCGTACATTGAGATAGACGGTGGCGTGAACCTCGACAACGCGCCACGCCTCCTCGCCGCCGGTGCCGACGTGCTGGTGGCCGGCAACTTCGTGTTCAGTGCCGCCGACCCCAAGGGCGTGATTGCGCAGTTGAAAGACATCCGCCCGATAGAAATGGCGTAAAATGTGACAACTGCAAGGTTTGTCTCACGTATGTTCCTGTATGTCATGTGGTTCGCAGGTAGCTTTGCACCCAGACAGAAGCCGGGCCACGTAGGTCATCCCGCAGGGCGGGAAGACGGGCAATAACGCAACGGCTGACTTGATGCCAGACGGCTCGTATACCAATGACAAGGCTATGCGTATTTTAGAAGAGCAATTGTATCACATCTACAATCAAGGTAATAACGGTGAGCAAGTATTTTACACAAGAGAAAATTATCTGTATTTTCTGAGGAAATACCGTCAGCATGTATCTCCGTACTGTGACACACTTGCCTATTGTTTGATGCCCAATCATTTTCATTTTCTGATTTATGCTGAAAAAAAATCTGTTACAAAAATTGACAGCGGCCATGTTTGCATAAATGTCGTATCCAATGGCTTTCGATTGCTTTTGAGCCAATACGCCCATTCACTTAATAAACAAAAGTCTCGTACAGGCTCTTTGTTCAGGCAAAAAACGAAAGCGAAATTGTTGGATGATTCGCGTGATTATCAAGGTTTGGTTTGCTTGCACTACATACATCAAAACCCATTGAGGGCAGGGTTGGTGACAAAGTTAGAAGATTGGGAATTTTCCTCATTTAGAGACTTTGCTGGGTTGCGTAAAGGAACGCTTTCCAATAACAATAGTATGCTAAGAAAAGGGTAAAAAGAAGGGGTAAAACAGTTAGGTTTGTTTTGCGAACCGAACCCAAGTTTTACCCCGATGAATATCCCAGCCAT
>JALOMD010000119.1 GCA_025455595.1 Cytophagales bacterium
CCGTCATGCGCCTTTTCGACGATGTGATGAAAAAGCAGTTCGGCTCGCAGTGGTACAATTACAAACACAGAAAAGCCAATAAATACGCCGAGGAAGTGATGGGAAATGCCGCTGTGTAAGTGGTAGGGCGTAAGTGGTAAGTTGGTCATTTTGCGCCTTTGCGTGAAACCCGGTTTTTCTCGCAAAGGCGCAAAGGTTTTCGCAAAGAATGCAAAGCGGAAAATCGAACGTTTTGTCGATTGGTTTCTGTAAAAATACTGTAATTTGACAGTGGTTGTTACTTTTGCTCAATACAACAATCTGCAGTGGTTGTTACTTTTGCTCAATACAACAATCTGTGCGTTTTGGGCAAATTTTGCCTAAAACGCACAGCAGATGCAACATCAAACAACAAACCCATGAAAGTCACGGTAGAAATCAGCTTGTATCCGCTGCACGACGGCTCGGAAGCCTCGGTGCTGGCGTTTTTGGAAAAACTGAACAAGTACCCGGAAATCGTAGTCGAAACCAACGGATTGAGTACGCAAATCTTCGGCGACTATGACTTTGTGATGAAAGAACTGCTGCCGGTGCGTATCCAAGAAGTGTTTGAAAACGAAAGAGCCGTTGTGGTGATGAAACTGGCCCAAGGCCATCTGCGGTACGAAAACGCGTGAGAGGCAACCTTCATAGGGTTCAAAACCCTATGAAGGTTTTCATCCGACCAGCACCACCGCCAAATCCATCACGTTGGTAAACGTGGGGCCGGTGACGATGTGGCCGCCCGCCCGTTGGAAGAAAGGTAGGGCCGTCGGTGCCGTCGGTGCCTGCCGACAACAGCGTGATGCCCGGTTGATGAACCAGCATGACGGCCGCAGCCAAGGCCAATTCTTGGTTGCGGCCGCCCAAGCCCGTGCCGCGCACCGTCACGGTGGTTTCGCCGCCGGCCAACAGGCAACAGGGCTTCGGCACTTGCGGGTTTTGTTGCAAATCGGCGGCGCGTTTTAGCAGTTTTTTGGCAAAATCACGCGCCTCGCCGCTCATCGGTTCCTCTATAATTTCTGTAGAAAAGCCCATTTCTTTCGCTTTTTCACGGGCCGCCGCCAATGCCAACGCGTTGTTGCCGATCAGACGGTTCGTCACGCGGGCAAAGGCCGGGTCGTTGGGTTTTGGCGTATCCGAAACCTGGCCGCCAAGGCCCGCCTGTAGGTGTCGCTGCACGGATGGCGGAATTTTTTCCGTCAAATGGTATTTCTCCAACACACCCCACGCATCGGCGAAAGTGCTGGGGTCGGGAACCGTGGGGCCGGACGCAATCACATCGAGCCGGTCGCCGGGCACGTCTGACAAGATGAGTGCAAACGTGCGGGCCGGGGCCGCCAACCGAGCCAGTCCGCCGCCTTTGAGGGCCGACAAGTGCTTGCGGACGGTGTTCATCTCGGCAATGTCGGCACCTGAACGCAGCAGTGCATCGGAGCAAGCTTGCAGGTCGGCGAGGGTGCAGCCGGGCGGCACGTCTGCCAGCAAAGCCGAGCCGCCGCCCGACAACAGCAGCAACACCAAGTCGTCGGGCTGCGTTTTGGCCAAAATCTTTGTAATTTTCTGCGTGCCCGCCAGCCCGTTTGCATCGGGCAGCGGATGCCCCGCCTCGGTAGTCTGCACACGGCGTAGCGGACGGCTGTGTCCGTACTTGGTGACTACCGCCCCTTCGGTGAGCCGATTGCCGAGAATTTCTTCCGCCGCCTGTGCCATCGGTGCCGCCGCCTTGCCCGCCCCGACAACGTAAATGTTTGAAACGGTCTGTAAATTGACAGATTCCCCGGCAATGTGCAGTGTATTGTCGAGCAGGCGCAGGTTGTTTCGCACCAGTTTGCTCGGCTCCACGGCTTCGAGGGCATGGCGGAAAATAATTTCGGCAATCTTGCGGTGGGACATTGTCGGGTCAGGATTTATCCAAAAAGTCTTGAGTCTTTAGTCTTGAGTAATACCAAAACAAAAGACTGATTGCGTGTTTTTGGAGTCGTAAGGTGTTGATTTTCGATCAACTCATCATTCGACATTACGCATTCTTTGTTCAAAATTGGTATTATTTTGGTATTATCCCAGTGGCTGTTTAAAGTTTTAGGGGTCGAAAAACAAAAAGCTGCCGGGTTGAGTCGTGGCAAACTCCCCTCCTTTTTTCAAGGAGGAGAGTTTTGAATCCGACATGTTTTTGTTTTTCGAACAGTAGTTCACTGCAAGCGTTTTGGGCAGAATTTGCCTAAAACGCCCTTGGAAAGCAGGTCTGCACGCTGTGCGTCAGACCGGAACCAAAGGCTCGCCAAAGACAATAGATGGGTATCCCGACGGGTCGGGACGCTCAGAATACCATTGCAAAACCGAATTTTAAACCACCTCTCAAAGATGGCAGGACACAGACGGCAAGGGCGTTTTGGGCAATTTTTGCCCAAAACGTTCTGTGCCTCTACAGAGAAAATATCTGAGGAAACTGAAATGAAACGGAGTATTCAATTATTTTCGGTTCTGTGTTTTACCATGAGTTCAAGTATGGGTTTTCTGATTTGATACGGGTAGTCTTCGTAAAATGCGTTGTCCTCGTTGATGGTGTAGCCTTGTTTTGAATCCTCCAATGCTTCCTTGTACAGTTCCAGGGCTTCTCTGCGCCTATTAAGCGAGTACAGGATTTCGGCTTTGTAATACTTTGCGTCCGAGAAGTTCGAATAAATCGCCAACGCCTTGTCAAACGCGGCAACTGCGTTCGGATAGTCGTCAAGTTCCATTTTGACAATTCCGAGATAAAAATACTCCAAATGATGCGCTACACCCGATTGTTTTGTTCTATAATTTACAGACTTTTCAATGTGTTTGGCGGCGGATTTGAAGTTATTCGTCTGCAAATGACAAAGGCCAAGGTACAAGTCGTAGGTGTGATCCATCACGGAACCGTATTCGTTTTGCTTCTGTACGGCCTCAAAATCGCGGATGGCAGCTTGGTAGTCTTTTTGGAAAATGCACTTGATAAAAGCCCGGTATTCAAGCCAATGGTTGGTGTTGTCGTATTTGACCGCACTATCCAAATACTGCATTCCTTTTTCATACTTCCGCTGTTTGAACAGCGGCATGGCCTTCTGCTGCCAAATGTAAGCTTCCTTGGGGACAATGGTGAGCACACTGTCCAAATAAAGCTGCCTGTTCTGTGAAAAAAGACTGCTTTCGTTTGCTTTTTCAATGTATTTTGCCAGCAACAGGCTGTCGTTTCGCTGTGTGCGTTGGGCATGAACCGAAACGGTGAAAAACAGAGCAGGCAACAAGAGCAGGGCTTTCATGATGCGGAGTGGTTACAGACGCGAAATGGGCGAGTATTGTGTTTGTCGAAGGGTATGTCGTTTTGGGCAAAATTTGCCCAAAACGACAACCGAAGACGCAATTTTAGGCAACATCCCGGACAATCTCACACATTCCCAAAACGAAAAAGCCGGGACAACCGCCCGGCTTCTGTTCGTGTACGCTGTATTTTTCTGTTTCGTCAAATCACTTCAGCCAAAATCAAGATGGCCCAGATCAAGGCACCGGCCAGCATGATGGAACCCAGCACGTAGAACACGCCGACACCGAACGCCCCGACGATAATCAACGCCAAGCCGATGGCACCGATGATAATCGGCAGGCGGTACTCGGACGGAATGGCTTTGCCTTGTTTTTCCGCTTTTATCTTTTTGGCTTCGTACTTGGCCTGCGACTTTTCGATTTTTTTCAATGCAGCGTTCACCAATGTCCGTTTGGCAAGGCTCATCGGCTTCTGTTTCACTTGTTCGCGCAAGCTGCGAATGGCGGTCTGGTTGTCTTGGGTTGTATTGCTGGCCGTCAGGTTGTCGGCGGGGCGCGGGGTTTCCAAAGACACGGCATCCGAGGCGCGGAACGGCTGCGGTGCGGTGTTCTCTGCTTCGGCAGAAGTTTGGGCGGCTGCCGGAGCCTGTTCGTCAGTGGCAGCCACGGTCTGGGCCACGGGTGCCGTTGGTGCTTGGTGGTGGCTGAGACGTTGCGTGGTGCAGGCCGAGGCGAACAGGAGCAAGGCACCCGCCCCAGCGGAAACGACGGAATGGTTGTATTTTTTCATGGTTGAAGGTTGATTTTGGTTTGACAATCGCGTGCAAAATAAAAAACTTCTTCGGAAATCCGCGCAAAATCGCAATTTGACGGATGCGGAGTCAGCAGCATAAGGGTTGGAAAAAATTGTGCCTGTTGTGTCGTTTTAAGCAAAAAACAGGTAAACCCAAGTGCTTGATTATCGTTTTTTGAGGCTTTTTACTAAGAAACCCTAATGACTAAAGACCAAAGACTAACGACTTGACATTTGTTGCCTTTTGTTACCGCTGAACATGCCGCCGTCGTAAAAGACCGAACTCTCGTCGGTCAGGAACAGCACCAACTCCGCCGCGTCGTCTGACCGGAAGAATGGCGACTCGTCTTTGATGACAAGCGATTCGCCTTTTTGTACAGACAAGCCGCCGTTGCCCAAAATGCTGCCTCGAAATACGTACAAAAGGGCCATCAGGTTGGGTTTCGGATAGGCGGGCGGGCCGAACGCTTCGGTTGTCGCAGCTTTGAAGTCGTAAACCCACGTTTGGCTTGTAAACTGTAACCCGGCATCGGCAGTGGGTGCCGCCAATAGCCGCCACGTGTTTTCACTGTGTAGTGCTGCCAAATCCCTGAAACTGACGGACGGAACAGCGTCTTTTTCCGCCGGACGGATGAATATCTGCAGCCCTTCCATATTTTCGCCCGTGTTCAGCATTTTTTCTTCATGGTAGAACGCTTTTCCGGCTTTCATGAGCATCAGCTTCGTGGGCGTGATGAATTCTGTAAACCCCGCCGAATCGGTGTGTTGCACTTTGCCGGAACGGAAATAGGACAGTATTTCGTCGTTGACGTGCGGGTGCATTTTGATGGTAACGCCCGGCGGAATATTGGCTTGGTCTATGCGGCCGATGGTGCCCAGTCCGGTGTCGGTTGTTTGTGTCGTTGTTCCCGGATACAGAATGGCAATGTGGCTGTTGCCTGATTTCTGTGCATTGTCTATTTTGCTAATCATGGGCGTTTTGGGCAATTTTAGTCGAATTCTATTTTCACTGTGTAGCCGTTCGGCGTGTTCAGCGATGCTGGAATCTGTACTTCCAAAGCCTCGGCGGTTTGTTTCCATTTTACGGGCGACGTGGTGCCCAGCACAGAGACTTTCTGTATTTTGACAGACTTGCCAGTAGCATTTGACTGGCCGAAAGTACGGATGCGCGACAGCCGGTTGGGGGCCGGTTTCAGGGCAATGGCATAAACCGTTTTGCCTTTGGCCGTAAACCAGAAATCTTCCGGTTTGAAATCGGCGCGGAAGCCCTCTCTTTCGCGTTCTTCTGTGCCTTTCATCTTTTTTGCTTCACTTCCTTCCCGACGCAAAGCCCATTTTTTGGTTCCGTAGATAGCCTCTCCGTTGGTTTTCATCCACTTTCCGACGGATTCCAATTGACGCACGCTTTCCGCTGGAAAAGAGCCGTCGGCCTTGGGGCCTACGTTCAGCAGGTAATTGCCGCCCTTGCTGGCGATTTCCGCAATCCAGAACAGCAATTCTTCTGTCGCTTTCCAGTCTTTGTCAAATTTGTTGTAGCCCCACGTATTGTTCAGTGTGCCGGGCGTTTCCCAGTACGTCATGCGGCCTTCGGTCGGTATTTCGTTGTCGCCGGCGGCGGCATAGTCGCCCAGCCCGCCGCCAATGCGACTGCTGACAAGGCATTTGGGCTGTAGATTATAGACGCTACTGTAAAAATCGTAGCTGATTTGGCGGTTGGTGTACAGGTCGCTTTTGCCCTCGTACCAGTAGTCGAACCAAACCTGCACCATGTCGGGATATTTTCTCAGCAGTTCGGCCACTTGCAGCTTGGCCTTGTTGTTTATGTAGGTTTCGCGGGTGGTTTTATTGGCATCCCACGTATTCATCGGGTTCTTTTTGTCCATGTCGGTCATTTTGCGGTCGGCGGCCAACATGCCGCCGTCCCAGCCGTCCCACCAGTCAATAATGTGCGAATAATAGACACCGAAGCGAATGCCGTGTTTTTTGCAGGCTTGGTAAAGCTCGTCTATCGGGTCGCGTTTGAAAGGCGTGGCTTTGACCACGTTGAAACCAGACACTTGGCTGTCGTACATGGCAAAACCGTCGTGGTGCTTGGCTGTGATGACCAGATATTTCATTCCGGCATTTTTGGCGAAAACCGCCCACTGTTCGGCGTTGAACTGTACGGGATTGAATTGAGCAGCCAATGCGCCGTATTCGGACTTGGGAATGAAGGCGTGGTACATGATCCACTCGGCCAGGCCCGGGATTTTCTGTCCCTTCCATTCGCCTGCCGGTATGGAATACAGTCCCCAGTGGATGAACATCCCGAATTTCAAGTCGTTGAATTCCTCCAACGCCGCTGCTTTTGAAGTGTGTTTCTGTTTCCATTCGGTCTGTATATGTTCATCGGTTTGTGCAGAGCAGATAACAGTGAAGAACAGAAAAAACAGTGTTCTGATAGATTTTTTCATGGTGTGAACGGCAGATTTTGGATTGAACCAGATTGTGTTTTGGCCGTTTTTTGCTTAAAACGCTTTAGAGCCTGTTTGTGTCAGGAAACGTACCAAGCGCATACTTGAATTTACGACTTGAGGTAACCGAGACCGCAACCCGGCTTTCTGTTTATATGGAAATTTTGACTATTTTTCCCTATCCCAAATCTTTCTGATTACTTTCAGCAACTTCGGTTTTTCTTCGGACTCGTTCTGTTGCGTCTTTTCAATGTCTTCCATCGTCAGCTTGACACCATTTGCTGCTTCCCATTCTTGGTAAGTGGGTTGTTTCAACTCTGAACCGCCTTTGTGTGCGAATCGCACGTAGCCTTTTGGCGGTTGCGGCAACTGAGCAGTACATTCTTCTGAGCAAAGATTTGCCAGCAATGGCAAAACGTCTGTCCCCACCCATAATGAAATCCAGAGTTGGATCGTCTGTTCATAGGTCATCTCTTTCCTACAGATGCTGCATTTCACTGTGTGACCTAAATATCTGACCGGATTTTGTTCCAAGCTGGGAAACATCATCCTGTTTTTATAGTTGCCGTACAGTACCCTTGTGCTGACCCGACTGTCTTTTAGGTTTTTGCAATGCATGATTTCGTAGGGAAACCAGTGCAGGTCATAAGAGGTGTAAGGGTCAAAATATTCAAGGGATTCCATTTTCCCAATCTCCGGTGGAATTCGCTTTAGCTTGCTGCCGTACAGCCACATTTTTTTTACTTTTTTGAGATTGGCAATCGCTTCAGGCAGTGTGCAAATCTGGCAGAACAGCTCTGGGCCAAGTTCTTCGAGAGGCGAAAATTCATCCAAACCTTCTGTAGTTACCTTTTCGACATACTCGCACAGTTTTCTCCAAGCCAGGGAGTTTCTGTCTTGTATATCGTTTCGTATTTTGGGTGTTCTGTTGTCCATGATTTATGTGTTTACAATAGAGTTACTATAGCAAACCTACACGATTTGTGTCAGAAGCGTTTTGAGCAAAAAACGGCCAAAACGCGGTTTTATGAAAGTCTTTTCAACCTCACCCCCGTCCCCTCTCCTTTAGAGAGGGGTGACTTTTCAACCATACGAGCCTGTTGTCCCCGAATATGTTCAGGTGAAAGGCTCGGATAACCGCGAGGCACACCCCTCTCAGCAGGAGAGGGGACGGGGGTGAGGTTCTTTTGACACAAATCACGTAGCATCACTATATAATATGACAATCAGATACTTATAAAAAAAACGTAGTGCAGCCGCTCGCCTCTGGCGAGTGGCAACTATCCGCCGACCAAGTTCGGCGGCCGGCCTCTGGCCGGGATGGGGAAAAATAATCTCATCGACA
Organism: Cytophagales bacterium; assembly: GCA_025455595.1. Lineage (GTDB taxonomy): Bacteria > Bacteroidota > Bacteroidia > Cytophagales > 172606-1 > Xanthocytophaga. Next base: position 7,898 of record JALOMD010000119.1, read on the forward strand.
AGTGGTTCAAAATCAGTTGTTTACATCTTGTTCAGTCAGCGGCCAGAGGCCGCCCGATGTGGCTTCGCCATCGGACAGTCGCCACTCGCCAGAGGCG